>CALLNG010000587.1 GCA_938005345.1 uncultured Clostridia bacterium | reverse complement strand
CGCGCATACGTTTTACAATTTCATATTCAGCTATCCAACGGTTCACAGCAGAACCATCTATTTCAATTGTATTTCTATCTATTTTTTCATATTTTGCACCTAGCTGGCGCATAATTTCCAAAATATGGTTTACATCTTTAATATCTGGAACATTTTCAATTCTACAACGGCCTTTTGTGAGCAGTGCTGCTGGTAAGATGGCTAATGCAGCATTTTTGGCTCCACTAATATCCACTTCCCCATACAGTTTATGTCCACCATTTATCACTAAGCTCTCCAACTGATGCCCCCCACTTTCCTCTTTGATTCTACCGCATCTATATAAAAATACGTTGTTCTTTTCTATGCTTTAACAGATATATTATAGCAGTAAATCAAGTGAAATGCAACGATTTTTTCTATTTTCTTAAATATTTCCTTTGAATTATCATTGTTAAAAAAGAGATGGTATGCCAGCAATTGGCGGCATACCATCTCTCTTGACTTCATAAAATGTTGTAAATAATTTTGATTAAAATTTTTACGTTTGGTTACTCCAAATCCGATATATCATTACAGCTGCTTCACTCCGTGTTGTATTTGCTTTCGGATTGACATTTCCATTTTCATCCCCTGCAATTATACCATTGGCATTTAATACCAATACAGGTTGCTGCGCATAAGCGCTTACTTGCTCCATATCGCCGAATGTCTGTCCTTCTGGCTGAACCGGCAATTTCCCAAGTTGGGCTAATACACGGTAGGTTAAGGTAATCATATCTTCCCGTGTAATGGGCTGTTCCGGATAAAACATACCATCTCCCGTACCGGTTGCAATCCCCATTGCCTTAGCCATACCAATGGTCTGGTAATAATAACTGCCTTCTGATACATCTGCAAAGTTATCCGTTGCTTCATATTGCAAATCTAAGGCGCGGAACAACATGACTAAAAAGTCCGCCCGTGTTACTTCGTTCCCAGGAGAAAATCTTCCCTCCCCTGTACCATTAATCACACCGGCTCGCGCAAGCGAAGTTACGGCTGTTTTAGCCCATTCATACTCTGGCGTCATGTCTGAAAATTCTCCTGTAGCGGGTGATGGAAGCGGTGTGGGACTAGGCGTTGGTATAATTGGCGTAATTACACTGCTTCCACCGCCACTAGTGCTGCCACCACCACCTATTCCGCCGCTACCACCGCTAGACGGAGTTGTAACTTCAGAAATTGGACTAGCCTCCGAAACATTACCACTGCGGTCAACCGCTGTCACATAAAACTCATATTGGGTACCAGGCGATAAATTCCGAACTGTTGTCCGTCGTTCAATATCAATACCCGCATTTACTACAACTGACCATTCTTTTACAGTTCTTGGTCTACGGTAATATACCGTATACGAGACAATGTTGGGAATATTTCCAGTACCATTTATATCAACATCGTTGTCACTAGGACGCGGCCACCGCACCTCAACCGTTGTAGAACTGGTCGCCCGTAGAGATATTTTGTCTGTTCCCCACTGTGGAGCTTGTGTATCAGTCACCGCTGTGATAGGAACTATTTTTTCCGCAGTTGATCCCGCTGTATCCGTTACAACAAAACGGACATTCACCGTGCCATCGGCAGTAGGCGTATATATCCACACACGTTGGTCATCATCATTTACAGTGATACTGCCTAATACGTTTCCAGTGGCAATATCATAAGCCATTAGCTCGGGAGCCCTAGAGGATTCATAATCATAAACATGTCCTTCATACTCCAGGGACATTTCTTGTCCCGTCG
Organism: uncultured Clostridia bacterium; assembly: GCA_938005345.1. Taxonomy (GTDB): domain Bacteria; phylum Bacillota; class Clostridia; order RUG12999; family RUG12999; genus JAAWTG01. The sequence continues at coordinate 1,139 of CALLNG010000587.1, read as the reverse complement.
CAATTCCATCTATTGTGTCAGGAAAAGAAGCATAAAAGCCAGGTGGCCTATTAAACAAAATGGTATAAGTTTTAGTTTTTACCGGTTCTACACTGTTATCTGTTAAAGTGATGGTAATAGAAGCATTATCCCGAATCGGTATAGTAAATGGAGTATCCAATTCCAAATTGCTAGATGCAGAAGAATCGCTTTTTATTGCAATTTGTATGTCTGTTTCCTCATTTACTTTAGTTGCCTGAATTTTTCCATAAGTCGTTTTTTCATTTACTTCAAATACATAGGAATACTGATTGGGTAAAAAGTCTACGGTAAATGGCGCCTTTATAAACGTACCATCTTCTTCGTTTGACGTTTCGATAGATAAAGATTGCAACATCGTACTATCCATTTCAATAACATTGAGCGATACTGTTTGTGAGGTCTTCCCTTTTCCGTCGTCTGCAGTGAATGTTACTTCTTTTACTTGATTATCTTCGGTAGGTGCAAAAATTTCCATCCTCTATTTTTGCTTCAGATACATCATTAGCTGTAATAGTTAATTCATCGCCATCCGAATCAGTAAACAAAGATGCTAACGGAATCGTAACAGAATTTCCACGTTCGACATTAAATGTTTTTTCTCCAATATACTTTGGTACATGGTTAAACATAAAGGTATATTCTTTTGTCAGCGCTTCTTCTTGATAGGTAATCACAAAAAATTCACGGTCGGTAGATACAGAATTTACATTGTTTTTCCCATCAATAAAACATTTTTCTGATTCCCCTGCCGCATATGCTGGAATTACATAGGGAATATCGTCTGGTATATTTAACGTATACTGTGTTACGTTAGGATCAAAAGCAGGAGAAAGCGAAATGGATGTCGCACCAGGATAACTGAAAGAAATCTGTGATATCAGCGCTTCATTTTGTACATTAACAGAAAGACGGAAAAGAGCAGGTGATATGTTTCTATCCGCAGCTACCCCGCCGTCTTGCGCATAAAACACAAAATAGTCGATCCCAGTTTCACTTGGAGTATAAGCAAATACATCCCCGTCTATCGTCTCTGTTTCCCCATCGTTTTGAACATAGGAAAATGTCATGTTATCCCCGTCTTTGTCCGCAAACAAGTCATTCATATCCAATGTAAATTC
>CALLNG010000586.1 GCA_938005345.1 uncultured Clostridia bacterium | reverse complement strand
CTGACTGGTATGCACATTACTGCCGATAGAACTGTCCCAGACATAATGAGGATACAAAAATGAAAAACGATGCTGTACTTAATGGTATTTTGCATAAACCATGGAGATATTTAATAGCGAAATCAGGATCAGGCACACAAGACGAGTGGCTGCCAGTTTGGACGCCCCTTATGGATACTGCAGGTATCATGGAGCTTCTGCTTACACAGTGGCTTCCGCAGAGACACGAAAGTCACCTAGAGGAATCAGAGTGGATACCAGTTTGTACATTTCTTGCATTGATACACGATATAGGAAAGTTTACACCGGTATTTCAATCTAAAATTACAGCCACGCATCCTGAATGCACCGGCATGCTTGAACACTTTGGCTGGGAAATACCTAAACAGACGGAATTTAATGAACCCGGCAAAACACCTCATGGTTTGGCAGGAGAAGCAATTTTATGTCGCTTGGGATGCCAACCAGGCATAGCAGCGGTGGTAGGAGCGCACCACGGGCGTCCACAAGAGATAGTAGCGGATGTTGAAGGGTATCTAGAGATTTATGAAGATAATTTCTTTGGTATAACGGGCGAAAGAAGTCATGCTGGGAAAAAATGGAATTCAGTATGGGAGGAATGGCTAACTATAGCTCTACAAACATGCGGATATGCCAGTGTAGACGACTTGCCGCAGCTGGATATACCTACCCAAGTTCTAGCTGCTGGTCTGGTGATTATGTCAGATTGGATTGCGAGCAATACATATTATTTCCCTTTGTTGGAGATGGATGATGCCGGAAATTCTCTCTCCTATCCAGAGCGCGTACAGGAAGCCTGGAAAAGGCTTTCTTTGCCACCGCCTTGGACTCCTGGTACTTATTACATGGGGGTGCATGATTTTCAGGAGCGCTTTGGATTTACGTGGAACGTGGTCCAGCAGTATATGATACAGGCAATCGAGGAAAGCGCTGCGCCCGGTATTTTTATCCTGGAAGCGCCGATGGGAGCGGGAAAAACAGAAGCAGCGCTGGCCGGCGCGGAGCTACTTTCCAGCTGCTTGGGCCAGGGAGGCATTTTCTTCGGCATGCCAACGCAAGCTACTGCCAATGGCATTTTTCCTCGCCTCAAACAATGGTCGCAGAGACAATCGGAGTGGGCACAGCATGGAATTCGTTTGGCGCATGGCATGGCAGAAATGAACGAAGATTATCAATCCATTTTTCATGGCCACGCGATGCAAAATGAGGATGAGACCGCTAGCGGCTTAATAGTTCATCCTTGGTTTGAGGGACGAAAACAGGCACTACTATCTGAGTTTGTGATTGGAACCGTGGATCAGCTACTGATGGCGGCACTTAAACAAAAACATGTAATGCTGCGGCATTTGGGATTGGCAAGCAAGGTGATCATTGTAGATGAGTGCCATGCCTATGATGCTTATATGAATCGTTATCTGGATCGGGCCCTTAGCTGGCTTGGAGCATATAGGGTTCCAGTTGTCCTGCTTTCTGCTACGTTACCCTCAAAAAGACGCAAGGAGTTAATTCATGCCTATCAAAATATTCATCTGCAATGCAGTACGGCATCCTCCTGGCAGGACAATCAAGCCTATCCGCTACTTACATGGACAGACGGTTCAACAGTTCGGCAACAGAGCATACCGGTGGATCAACCATCTCGTATAATTTGTATACAACAGACGGAGCGGCTGAGGCTGATTTCCCAAATAGAAAAAACAGCCTCTCTTGGCGGATGCATTGGAATCATCATGAATACGGTAAAGCAGGCGCAGGAGCTGGCAAAGGAAATCAAGCAAACCTTTTCTGAACATTCGGTGATCCTTTTGCATTCGCGTTTGCTGATGGCTGATCGAGCGGAGCGGGAATCTGATTTGTTATGCCGTTTGGGAAAACACTCTACTAAGGAGCAACGTCAGGGCTTAATCGTGGTAGGGACACAAATTCTAGAACAGTCATTGGATATAGACTTTGACCTACTTATTACGCAGCTTTGCCCTATGGATTTGTTCTTACAGCGGTTGGGACGTTTGCACCGCCATGCAAGACCACGTCCAGCCGGTTTGCAGGACGCGGTCTGCATGGTACTGAACCAGAACGATCCCGATGAGGGAACAAAAGCTGTTTACGGAGCATGGCTGTTGTACCGTACTGCCCAACTGCTGCCAAAGCGGATTACGCTACCCAATGACATCGCTCCCCTTGTGCAGGCTGTGTATCAGGATGGAGATCAAGTGCTGCCGGCAGGAGATCCGGCCTTTGCGCTTTGGCAAAAACATCAGCAGGGGATCCGAGAGAAAGAAAGGAAAGCGCAAATGTTTCGCATACCCGATGCCAGCGCACTGATGGAAACCATACATGGACTCCTGGACAGCAGCCCTGCGGATAGCGATTGGGTGGCGTTGGCTTCCGTACGAGATGGTGAACCAAGTCTGGATGTGCTGGTTATGGAGCAGAGAGAGAATGGAGAAGTGGCCTTCTTACCTTGGCAGTATGCGGGTGCTTTAGTCTCTCGAGACCGTGCCCCTTCTCAGGAGGAATGCAAGCATATTTTGCGGCAGCGTTTGCAATTGCCCAGTGCGCTTTGCAAGCAAGGAATGGATGATGTTATCGCATCCCTGGAAAAAAAGCAACGGCAGGTTGTGCCGGAATGGTATCAAGCTCCGCTTTTGCAGGGCGAGCTATTTCTGTTCCTGGATGTGCATGGAACCGCAGAAATAGGTGATTATCAATTAACTTATACCAAGGAATGGGGATTGGAGTACAGGAGAAAGGAGCTGTAAAATGCAGGAACGAGCATTTTCTCTTCTGGAAGAACCTTGGATTTCTGTTATGAGGATGGATCATCATGTGACAAAAGTATCCTTGCTTCAAGCGCTGCTGCAGGCGCACGAAATCCCGGA
>CALLNG010000585.1 GCA_938005345.1 uncultured Clostridia bacterium | reverse complement strand
AAAGCGCAGGCAATGGATGGCAGGTGCTGCTGCTGGTCCCCAAAGCCGTGGTGCTGGAAAAGGTCCGATTTATTGGCGGCGTGCTGCTGTTGATTTATGCGCTAACAGTGCTGCTGGGCATGGCCGTTTTGATGTACATCACTTATAAACGCAGCAAGGAATTTCACCAGCTTGCGGCGTCTATTGGAGAAAAATTAATCGGGAAATTTTCCTTGAGAAATTTTAAACAGACGGAATTTTCCGTGCTACAGGAAGGTGTATCCAACCTTATCTCAGCCAACGAGTCATTCCGCAGCCAGCTTGAGGAACAACGGGAGTACCTGCAATCCGGCGTTGTGCAGCGTCTGCTGCAAGGAGAGTATAAAGAGGAAGCACAGGCGCAGGCGGATATGGAGAAAAACCAAATGGCAGCCAGCAGCGCAGGCTGGGCGGTGCTTTTGATCCGGTTAGGGAAAGAATACCGCATGCAAATGAATGGGCAAAGCGTTAAAGAATTTGTGAAAGAAAACCTGTATGAAATCATTGAAACCTATAGTTTTATCAGTGATGCCGGCGCGCGCAGCATAGCGGTGCTGCTGTCGCTTGAGGAGACGGGTGAAACCGCAAAAACGCAGGTCTCGGCAATTGTGTCGCATATTGAGACTGCGCTCAGCTATCCTTATGACATCCCCATGATATTTGGAGCAGGAACACTGGTGCAGCAGCTTATGCAAATTGCACAGGCATATGAACAGGCGCGCAGCGTGACGGAATACAACGCCATTGGGCATAGAAAAAGCGTGCTGTGGTACGAGGATTTGCCGCAGGAGGGCAATTTGTTCTATTATCCGCTGGAATTGGAAACGCGGCTGTACAATTACGCCATAGTGGGCAACTACGATGAAGTGGTGAGAACGTTGGATGAAATTTATAACGAAAACTTTTTAAACCGGACGCTGTCCGCGGATATGGTGGAACAGCTGACGCAGGAAATTATCTCCACCATCATGAAGGTGCAGGAGGCGGTCACCCATGACGGCGGCAAACCGCAGCTGGTAGAGATACAGGGGCCAGGCAGCGGTAGGTCTATCACCGAGATGTTTCAGCAGATGAACCAAGTCCTGCAGCAATTGTGTAACCAGGTATCCCAACAAAAAAAGAGCAAGAGCGCGGTGGTGATGGAAAAAGTACGGCAATATATTGCGGAGCATTATCAAGACAGTAAATTGTCTCTCACCCAGCTTTCCGTGCAGTTTCATCTGAACGAAAAATATTTATCTGCTAGTTTTAAGGAGGAGACGGGAGAAAACTTTTCTTCCTACCTGGAGGGGCTGCGCATTCAGCGGGCCTGTGAATTGATAGAGGAAGGAACACACAAAATCGGCGAGATTTCTGCCATAGTAGGATATGCCAACGACGTTACGTTCCGCAGGGCGTTTAAGAAAAAAATGGGGGTGAGCCCTAGCGGATACCACGGCGTTTCTAAAAACTAGGTAAGTTTCAACGGGGAAAAGGCCTGAAGTGCTTAAAATGCCTATCTAGAGCGCATTTTGAACATTGCAGGTCTTTTTTTGCATATTCAAAAAAATGGGGATTTGTACGGTTTTTGAAAGATTTGTTTCTTGTAGTTTTGCCGCAAATCCGTTATGATAAGACTGAACACTAGGAGGAGAAAACCATGAAAAAAACGGTCAAAGAAATTGTTTCCGCATTGTTGCTAGCTGCGATTCTAACTGCCTGCCAGGCAACCGGGGAGGAAAAAGGGCAGCAAAGCGCCAGGCCACTGACAGAGGAACCGGCCACGCTATCTGTTTATGTCCCCAAACCACAGTATGTGGAAGATTTGGAAACCAATGCGTTTACGCTTTGGTATGAGCAGCAAACGGGTGTACATATCGAATGGCAAATTGCATCGGGAAACCAGACGCAGGCAATCAATCTGATGTTTGCTTCAGGGGATTACCCGGATATTATTATGAACTGCTATGTCAGCAAATCGGAGCAAATGGTGTATGGTGAGCAGGGAATCTTGCTGGATTTAAAGCCTTTGATAGAGGAACAGACCATCTATCTGAAACAAATTTTGCAGGCGCGGGAGGATATCCGCAAGAGCATCACCACGCCGGAGGGAAAAATCTATGGTCTGCCGATTGTCAATGAAGTATACCATAGCAAATATCCATCCAAAATGTGGGTCAATCAAACATGGCTGGACAATTTAGGGCTGGACATTCCGCAGACAACAGAGGAATTTTACCAAATGCTGGTTGCCTTCCGGGACCGCGACCCCAATGGCAACGGCTTGCAGGATGAGGCGCCTCTGGCGGCAACTGGAGAACTGGGGGCCAACGGCTATGACGATTATTTACTCAACGCCTTTCTCTACAATGATGACCACCGGGTGATGCAGCAGGACGGAACGGCGGTATTTACGGCAAACCAACTGGCTTACCGGGAGGGCCTTCGATATTTGCACCGGCTGTACAGCGAAGGGTTGCTGTACAAAGACAGCTTGATTTTGGATAGAAAACGGCTGCAAAAAATGGTAGAACAGGGGGATGAATCCACTGTTGGCGCAGTGCCAGCTATGTGGTACGGTATCTTTTGCGATGTGGCGAGCAGCGAACGTTACCGGGAATATACTGCGATTCCTCCTCTTACGGGGCCAACTGGACTTAGACAAACACCGTTTTATAATAACAAAGCATCCGGCTGGGATATCAACATCACCAGCGCCTGCAAAGAGCCGGGACTGGCCATTCAATGGATTGACTGGTTCTATTCGGAAGAGGGAACATTCACCTCTCAAAATGGCATGGAAGGAGAAGGCTGGCGTTATGCAAAACCGGGCGAAACGGGATTGGATGGTAACCAGGCGGTTTGGGCACGGCTACAGCCATTTGGCGTGATGCAGAACAAAAGTTGGATGAATTTGGGTGTGTACTACATGGATGAACGGATTCGCCAAGGCATGATGGTGGATCCGGCGGGGGAACAAACAGAGCAGGATTTGTACCAGGCGACCAAACAAAATTATGAACCCTATGCCGTAGACCATTACATCCGCGATTCTTTTTTGGCACCGGATCAATATAGTGAATTTACGCAGCTGCGTCTGCAAATTAACAGTGAAGTGAAACAGGCCATGGTGGCGTTTGTCAGCGGGGAAAAATCGCTGGATACCGACTGGGATGCTTATGTGGAGCGGCTGGAGGAGATAGGACTTGCACGGTATATGGAAATTTACCAAACCATGCTGGAAGAAAATCAATAGAATACAACAAGTAAGGGAGGAACTACGATGAAAAAGGGAATCAGTTGGCTGATGTGCGCCGCGTTTCTAATAGGGCTGTTTTGCCTGCCAATCCAAGCGGCGGAGGAAAACTATGCACTCGGCAAACCTGCGACTGCTAGCAGTATCTATGCGGACAGCGATTCGCAGTGGGGGCCAGCCAAAGCGTTTGACGGAGACGCAAAGGGCACGCGCTGGGCATCTAAAGCGGACCAGTCGGAATACTGGATTCAGGTGGACTTGCAACAGGTGCGCACCATCAATAAAATGACGTTTGAGCAATATGAAACCCGTGTCACAGCGTATTCCGTAGAGGTTTCTACGGATGGCCTGGTGTGGGACACGGTGGCGGAAGGAAAAACGCTGGGCAGTGAGATTGCATTTAAGGAATCCGAGGCGCGGTATGTCCGCTTTAACATGTTGGAATGCACCAAGGAGCCCTCTTTTTATGAAATTGGCGTAACCTACGGCGAAGTAGCAATGGCGCCTAGCACAGAAAATTTGGCTAAAGGGCACACTGCAATGGGCGGCCCGGCCCAATACGGCTCCTATTCGCCGGAACTGGCGTTTGATGGAGACATGAGCACCCGCTGGGCCTCTGCGCCGGGTACGGAGGAGCCGGATGTACGATGGCTGCAAGTGGATTTGGGCGCAGTAAAACCAATTAACCAAATCAAGTTATATGAAATGTCACCGCGTATACAAGAATACAAAATTGAAGGTTCCGTGAACGGAGAGGACTGGACGGACATCAAAAGCGGGACGCTTCCCGCAACCAGCGCCAATAACACATTTGATTTTGCGGTGGTGTGCGTCCGGTATGTGAAGCTGGAGATATATACCTATAAAGATGATCCCACCATTTGGGAAATAGAGGTTTACTGTACTGACCAAGCGGGCGACTATTATCAATATTACCGGTTTTCTGAAGCGCTGACACTGTCCTTGTTGACAGAGCAGCCGGCTGCAGCAGTAGCAGGGAATCTAAATCAGCCACCGAGAACCATAACATCGGGTGGCTTGACGGCAGACGTAACTTGGATAAGCGGTAATCCAGATGTTATCAATATGGATACTGGAGAAGTGGTGCGCCAAACGGAGGATACGCAAGTGACCATCACAGCCCAGGCGGCAATTCAAGGACTGGAAGACGTTCCGCCGGTGGAGGTGTCATTTGTGCTGACCGTCAAAGCTGCGGCAGACGATGTGCCAGTGCTTGAGGTACTGCCGGAAGGCGGCGCAACCGTACAAACCGAACCGATTTTGTGGGATTTGCAGCAATTGAGCGGATATAAGTTGCAATACCCTATTGCCGTGGAAATGCGGCTTTCCGCACAAGCTGCACAAAACATGACCATTGATTTAGGGCAGGAGGCCGCGCCGTTTACCCAGGTTCAGTTTTCTGGTGGCACTTATAGCATTGCCTACGGATCGCCCATGCGGCTGTGGCGCGTAAATGGGAACTATCCAGTAGATGGCGCAGAGGTGAATTTCCGGTTTGAAATTAACCCAACGGCGGACATCATGGATGTTCTGGTGGATAGCGGCGCAGGATGGCAGACCATATTAAACGATGTTAAAGGGATAAATAGTATCACTTCGCTAGCCCAAATTACGGCACAGGGAGAAGGAGGAAGCCTAACAATTCACCAAATGCAGTTAAAAATGAGTCCCAATATTACAGTAGGATTGCTAGAGGATCAGTTTGATTTCACAAAGGTGTCACAAGAAAAACCCATGCGGGTAACAAAAGATCTCAGCTTGCCGCAGACGCTGCTGGGAGCGCCAGCTGTTTGGCAGAGCAGCAATGCGCAGGCTTTGAATCCGGAAACGGGCAAAGTGGACACATCATATGATGAAATTATCACGCTGCAAGTATCGGCTGCGTTTGCAAATAGCACATTTACCAAAACGTTTCGTATTTTGTTTGGTGGGGAAAATTTGCTGCACGGCGCGCAGTTGGAGACCACAGGGAAAGCGACAAGCACAGGCAGTGTTGAGCAGCTGTTGGACGAGAATTTGGACACGGCTTATATGACCAGAAGTACAAACCCCTATGAAATTACTATCACATTACCGCAGAGCACAACGGTATCACATCTCATGCTGTTTGAAGCGCCCAAGAGCTCTGGAAAAATTACGCAGTTCTGTGTCCAGGCGAAAAAGGCGGATGGGACATATGAAGAAATTGCCAGCGGTACAGAAATTGGCGGCGAACTGGAATTGGCTTGTGCGCTGCGGGAGACGACGGAGCTGAAAATTCAAATAGAGGCCTTTGAAAGCGGCAGTACGGGCCTGGCGGAGGTGACGGCTTCCTACCAGCCAACTGCGCAGCAGATTCTAGAAGGCGACCTGGCGGCAATCGAATTGCCGGAACGGACAGATGGCACATTGCAGCTGCCCGCTACGGGAAAATATGGATCAAAACTGGTATGGACCAGCGGGAACACGCAGCTTTTGAACCTGACTCAAAGCGGGGACGTCTATGTGGCGTCCGCTACACCGGGGCGGATTACCCAGGTTGCAAGCATTCGGGTAGACGCATCTTATGGGGGAGCAAGCGTGCAACAGGGCTATCAAATTGAAGTAACCGGAACGGGCGGCAGCTCTTCCGGCGGTTCCTCCGGCGGCGGTGGAGGGGGAGGCGGCAGCGCCTCTTCCGGTAACATGGGAGGTATTGGTATGGAAGTTCCCATTGTAAACGACACGGATGAACAACCGCAGCCAACCAGCCAGCCACAAGAATCCGTCAAAGAAGAACTAAAGGGACATTGGGCAGAAACGGAATTGGCAGAAATGGTGGACCGCGGTATTTTGAAAGGCGACGGCACATCGCTGCACCTGCTGAAGCAAGTAACACGCGCGGAATTTGCCAGCATGCTGAATCGCTTGCTGAATTTGCCAGCGGGCAGCGGCGTTACTGCGTTCCAGGATGTGCCGCCGGAAGCCTGGTACGCCCAGGATGTAGCGGCGGTAGCGGCAGCAGGCCTGATGCAGGGCGATGGCGGACAATTCCGGCCGGAAGCGTCCATCACGCGCGAGGAAATGGCGAAAGTTTTGATGCAAGCCTATATTGAAAGCGGCAAAGCTGCGCCGGCAGAAAGTGCGCTGGCATTTACAGACGCTGCGGCTATCAGCGCTTGGGCACAGCAAAGCGTAGCCCAGGCTGTATCACTGGGGTTGGTACAGGGATATGAAACAGGAGAATTTCTGCCGCAAAACGGATTATTACGGGAGCAGGCGGCAGTGGTCCTTTACCGGTTGATGACGATTTTGTAAAAAGGGAGAGAGAAAAGGATGAAACACAAAAAATGGATTGTGATGGTACTGGCCGTTTGCTTGACGCTTTCGATGGGAGGCTTTGCGCATGCGGCAACCGAAAAAGCCTTGTTTGACATTACCTCTCTGGGTATCATTCAGGGAGACGAAAATGGAGATTATGCCCTGGATAAACAGTTGACCCGTGCGGAATTTGCAACTGCTTTGCTGAAGTTTTTGAAATTGGACGAAGCGGCGCAAATGGCAGATTTTCAGCAGCAGTTTTCCGATGTGGCGGCAGAAGCGTGGTATGCCAAGGCTATCAGCTTCACTGTGCACATGAATCTGATGAACGGCTATGGCAACGGACTGTTTGGGCCGGATGACCCGGTGAGCCTGGAGGAGGCGGTCAAGACCGTGGTGGTTTCGCTGGGATACGGCGCGGTGGCCAACAGCCAGGGCGGCTATCCCACCGGGCATATGCTGGTGGCAGCGCAAAACGGACTGCTGAAGAACATTCATACGGAGCAAGCATTTTGCCGCGGTGATTTGGTCGAATTGCTGTACAACGCGCTGGATGTGGATTTGATGGTGCAGTCGGCGCAAAATGGACAAATGATTTATGAAATTGCGGACGGGGAAACCATCCGCGGGCGGCATATGCTGGCAACAGCGGATGAAACAACCTATAAATCAAAAGGTATCATATCCGCAAATGTGGACACGTGGCTGGATGTTCCGGTGAATAACATGAAGGATGATGAGGTCATGATTGACGGCATCATCTACCGTGTGGGCACCACCAACGCGGCGGCGTTGCTGGGCCAGGAAGTGGATTTTTATGCCGTGCAGGGCAGCGATGACAAATATACGCTCATCAGCGTGAAACCTACCCGCAACAACGCAGTTGTGACCGTGCAGGAAGAGGACATTAAAAGTATTTCCCTATCCCAGGTCCGCTATTTTGGAGAGGAGGACCAGGAAGAACGCTTTGACATATCTGCACAGCCCAAAATTGTCAAAAATGGCATTTTAATTAAGATGTATACAGAGGATTCCTTAAACTTTGACAAGGGCAGCATGACCTTAATTGACAACACAGGCGACGAAGCAGCGGATGTGGTGATTATTGACGAATATCAAAACGTCCAGGTGGAGGAAGTGCAGGGCAACATGGTTTATCTCATGCCGGGATCGGAACTGGATAGCAGCCGCCTCATTTATGTAGATAAAGAAAACAAAGACGTCAAGTACCGGATTTGGAATAAAGATGGCCAGGCAATGGAAGTCAGCGACATTCAGGCGGATGATATCATCAGCGTCACAGTGGACGAATACAAGTCCTTATACAAACTTGTGGTTTGCCGCGACAAGGCGGAAGGTACCATAGATGAAATCACAGACGACGGTATGACCATTGGCGGCGTTTATTATGACGCGCCGCAAAGTGTGCTCGGCAGCGTGGAAGTTGGCGGCACCGTCACCGCCTATTTGGATTACCGCGGACAGGTGGCAAACACCAAAGAAACTACCTCCGCTATGTTATATGGGTACATTGCCCAGGCCGGGCTTAAAGGCGGATTTGGCAACGCGCAGGTCAAAATGATTACAGGGAAGCTGATTGAAG
>CALLNG010000584.1 GCA_938005345.1 uncultured Clostridia bacterium | reverse complement strand
ACAGATAAAATATCGTACTCGATATTCTCTTTGATAATCTCCCTGTATGCGTTCATCTCATCATATCCCATCTTATCTTTGCCGCGCTTTTGGGCGGTCTGTCCATCTTTTTGATAAGATTTGATAGGATAAGTAGTTGATGTATTCGTATTTGATAATTCTTTATTTGATATATTAGTATTTAATTGTGCGGGGTTTTCCTGTTCAGGACAACCCTGTTCAGGGTTTCCCAAGACTGGGTTATCCAAGACTGGATTTTCCCGTTTAGGTTTTTCCTGTTCAGGCAAAGCCGTTTCCGGCTGTTCCAAAATGGTATATTCAATCGTGGTAAGCTGCCCCTTGTCATTACGCACACGCTCACGGACAATATATCCGTGCTGCTCCAATTCCTTAACCGCGCTGCATATGCTGTCTATGCCGTCCTTGCAGATTGCCGCCAACCCTTTTGTGGTATAGTCCCAATTATCCGGCAGGGACAGCATAAGGGACAAGAGCCCTTTTGCTTTCAAGGACAGCGAAGTATTCCGTAAATGGTGGTTGCTCATTACGGTATAGTCGCGGGTTTTGTTGATTCTGAAAACCGCCATACAAAAAATCCTCCTTTCGCTGAAATGAAAAAAGCGTCAAGATTTTTTGAAAATCCGACGCTTTTTGTTCTTCTTATTCGGTTGTTTGATTGACCTATACATAGTACAAGTTTTCCCGTTATGGCAATGCAGGTACGGGCAAAACGGGTTTTTATTATCAAGCAAATATGTGTCCTGTCCGGTTTTGCAGTTTGGGCAGAGTTGCTTATTGTTTTTTGGTTTCATTTATGAAAATCCTTTCTCATAAAATTTAATTCTTCGGTTTGTTGACCAGCTAAGGATTTTATGTTACAATACGCATAAATAGGGGTGCAGTAAAACAAAAAATGCCCTGATTCTTTTATAATCAAAGCATTTTGAGAGAAGAAAAATATTTAATTTTAGAGTTAATACTGTATATTGACTATCGGAAACCCTTGATTTTACTGCATTTGTGAGCAAGTCCTGTAAGAACACTCGCACCATACCGGGTGTTTTTGCAGGAACTGAGATGTTCTGTAACGCACTCGGTTTTTTTATTGACTTTTTTACTTGAACAGTAGGCAGTACGCCTCACACGATTATGTGCTGTTACTTAAAATCCCGCAACTTATTAAGGTCCGGGATTTCCATGTTACCGATCCCGTAAAATGAATGGTAAGCCCTGAACAGTTCCCGCCATTTTTTTCAGATTGATATATTTTGATTTTTTCATTCAACCCATTTACCATTTTGGGCATTATATTTTTCCCGTATATATTTGCAGGCAGAAGCCACAATCATATCACCCGCGATAAACGAGCTTTTATTACTGCCCATCTTTTTCCACAGTGTTTTTTGCAGTCCGTTACTTTATTACCAATCCGTGACAATTTTCATTATCAATCCACAACCGTATTCGTTATAAAGTTTACATGGAAAGCACGTCATTAGATCTAGCATAGTAATTCAATACAAAATATAGCATATCTAACTTTATGGTTCACTTTTTTCTTTTCTAGACGCAGGGCATTGACGCTCCTTTTGCGCTTCTTTTTTCTTGACGTGTTTTGATTTTTCGCGCCTATTTTCCTTTTTTTATGCTGTAGCTTAAGCACCTGCTGCGCTTTAGTACCAATTTCCTTAACCTGCATTTGTTTTTGATTTCTCTGCGCATTCTTTTGGGTTACTGTAGTGTTCTTCCATTTTGTCAATTCGGTTATACAGTCCTATCCAAAAAGAATTTTCAAACAATATTATAAGTTTTGTTCTGCAAATTATTTTCAAATTGTTGTTCAAAACTATCAAGCTACTCTATAAGAGACCGATATAAAAACCGCTACTCTTCAAAAATCGTATTCCCAACCAAATTTATATCTGCATATTCAACGGCATCTTGTTCGTTTACTTGTGCCGCTTGTTAGCGGCTATTCCGTATTTTGTTCACTATCGATGCGGTCTTGTCCCTTTCCAATTTATTTGAATTCGTAATAGCTACATTAAAATCAGAAAAGAAGGTTGTATATTAATCCCAGATATCCTATATGCTACTCAAAGTTGCCGCTCCCTTTATCTATGATAAAGTATATGTCTTTATCCGCACACTGTTCCCTTTTTTACAGGGTCGCTTTGCAAATAACCCTTTTTTAGCTACAAAACCTTTTTATAAATAACAAAATACTAATTTTTGTCCACCATAAAAAAATGGTGATACTCAATATTTTTTAATATCATATGCACTTTGTAGACATTCCGAAAGAATGCCGCGTATCACTAATTCTATTGACGCCATCACACCATCTTCTTTTACAATATTTTATCATATGATATGAATGTAAAAGGAGAGTCCTCTATCAAATCAGCTCATTTTTTGTACTTTTCATTTTCTAAATATATCAATTGAATGGCTAGTAACACCCAGTAAATCCTCACGTTCGCATGTGGCAAAATGATATTTTAAATACATTGCAAAAGTATCATGATCCATTTTATCTATTGTTTCCCGCATAAATAGTGCACAGCCATCAGACGCAACATAATGTAGCCGTGTTGTGGGAAAAACAGACATCAGCTCGTCAATATCTTCTTTCCGCACAAGCTCAAATAAATCCTTTGGCTCAGATTTTGCAGCAAAGGTGTTAGCATCAAGTAACCCTCTTTCAATATAGTCCGCAACATTGATATTGCCGCGGTGAAACCCTTCGTCAAGCAAACAGCCGTCAGAGATAACATAAGCGGCAAAAATTACGCCGCCCGGTTTGGCAACACGGATTGCTTCCCGTAGTGCCTGCCGCTTATCCTCCATTGTATAAAGGTGATATAATGGACCTAACAATAAAGTAATATCATATTTATTAGCCGGGAATGCGGACAAATCTAATGCGTTGCCCTGCGTAACCGTTATATTTTCGCTTGCCAAAGTGTTTTTGCGGAAAACCTTTATGTTATGCGCTACCAATTCTACCGCATCAACCTGGTACCCCTTCCGTGCCAAAGCGTGAGAATAGCGGCCTGTACCAGCTCCGATTTCAAGTACGCAATCACCAGGTTTAATGTATGTTTCAATATAATGCATAGTTGTGAGAAATTCAACTGTTCCGTGTTTTAATACCAAACGTTTGTCTTCATTATAGTGATTGTAAAAGTCAATAATATATTGATTTATGTTCATTCTTGTACCTCGTTTCTATTGTTAACGTTCCGTGCTAAAAGAGCTGACAAAACATTCGTTACCATTTTCTCAACGCTATTTTTATGCAACGCTATCTTATTTGTTGCCGTCAAGACGGCAATACCGTGGGAATACAGAAATAAATCCAAGAAGATGCCTTTTGCCGATTCTAATCCTATTCCAGCCATTTGCGCAAAATGCATTGCTTTTGTTTCGTTACCAATCTCTTTATAGAAGTCCTTTTCTTCTTTCATATTTAAATCCATATCACTGATAAATAGCAGCTTGAATAAATGTGTTTCCTCTTGGGCAAAAGCAATGTAGGAAAGCGGCAGGAGCAAACAGGGATTGACTTTTATAGAATTGCTGTAATCTACAACATACCGGTTATAAGCTTCAAATGCAAAGTCAAGGAAATCGTTTTTTAATTCCTCCATATTCTCATAACAGGTAAAAATAGGACGTGTAGAGCATTGCAGCTTTCTTGCAATGCTTCTTGCATTGACTGTTTCAAAACCTGTCCCCCTTGTAATTTCCAATACGGCATTCAAAATCATTTCTTTTGTTATTCTTGCTTTCGGCGGCATAATATTACCTCACTGTTCACGAACATTATGTTACATATGTTGTATAACTATTGTAACATAATGTTCCCATCATGTCAACCACTAGTAGCAAAAGCATAACTGCTTACTATTCCCATTTAAAACTTTTCACGGCTAACACAGTATTTAGAATTACAATAGTGCATATTACAGTTAGCGGTACCAGTATATCATCCATCGGCCTTATTACAGGCAGCTGCTTTTAGTCCTGCGTCAATGGCATGATATCCGTTGTTTTTTGAGGCGGTAAAGGGCATTATCTCATACGGAAGTGTTGCTCCAGAAAAAATAAGCATAGGAAAATATAAAAGGCTGGCTATAATATTTGCCATTTTTACGTTTGGCGATACGTCCCCAACGATCATTCCTTACTGAACATAACTATCTTCACCAATACAAAGATTGATGCTAACAGGGAGGCTAAAAAAATTTTCTTTCACTTCCAACAGCATAACTTGTTTGGTTTTGCCATTGGAAGCGGCATTGTCTAAAGAAGTAATTAAGTGGCCACAAGCCGTTATAATATCATCATCGGGAAGCAGCGTATCCATCACAGCCGCAATATCCGTTTCAGGATTGCCTAAACATGCATTTAACATTCTGAGAATAGACGCTAACGAATAATTTGCACACTGCTGGGATTTGAAATGCAGTTCTTGCAATCTTAAATTGATACAGGTGTAAATCTATAAAAATATGATATCCAACTTCTTTGTGCCCAGGACGTGTAATCAATTGCATGTTTTTATAAAACCGCACCGTGTTCGGGCGTATTCCAATCATTGTGGCAATCGTGGACATAGTATAAATATTCTCATTTTGTCGCACCTTCTCAATGATACTTTAATACATATTCAAACATTGGTGTTGCATGGCAGGGATTATTTCTATTACACGCTGCTACGATAAAAAATCAAGGCACATTAAAAATAAAAGGCCATATTTTATGGACATTCTATCTCATTCATCCTATCGTTGCCATGCTAAAAAGACTATTGTATATATCTGCAACTCCAAAAAGGCTGATGAAGCCGGATTTGTCAAGGATAGTGGGCGGGCTTGAGGCCTCCTCTCATATTGGGACAGACTTTGCTCAATAGAACCAATCATTGAAGTTAGCAAAATAACGTTCTTGTATTTGGTTTAAAAATGCCGTACTTATGAGAATGTGAATGAAAGAGATAATGAGTTTTTTTATGTTTGCACAAACAGACACTTTGCATAGAATGGGTCTGTGCAAAATCAACTCAGTCATTCATTTTACGCGCCGCAACATAGGTTATTCCTACAAAAATTTATAATATTCCTATAAAATAATCAATTATGATATTGACATTTTTCCCATCATGCGATAAAATTTGTTTGTATCCGAACAATTGTTGAAAGGTATTGTACGCCTTGTAGTCGGAAAGGAGGAAGGATGGAAAAGGACTGTGGGCTGTGGATTAACATTTTGTCCCACAAGCTAAGAAAGCGCATAAACGCCAATATGCAAAGTCTGGGCCTCACCGGGGTACAAAGCCGTGTGATCTACTACATCCTTATGAAATGCGCTGATGGACCCGTGTACCAACGTGATGTGGAGAGCGCATTTGGCTTAAGCCGTTCCACCGCCACTGGCATTCTGGGGTTAATGGAAAAGAACGGCCTGATTCTGCGAAAGAGCGTGGTTAGTGATGCGCGTTTAAAAAGTCTGATCCTCACGGAAAAAGCAGAACTTTTGGGGGAACAGATTGGCAAGTCCCTTCATCAGACCGAGCAATGCCTCACACACGGCTTGTCGAGCACGCAACTCGCATTGTTTCTGGAAACTGTTGTGCATATGTGCGCTAATCTGGATGCATAGCCGGCATCCGGACTATATATTTTTATAATCAGTGGCACACCGCCCGTGTGTGCGCCGATTGTATAATAAACTTTGAAGGAGGTATGTCACGTATGATAAAAACCCTTGCTCGCAGTATTCGCGAGTATAAAAAGGCTTCTATAATAACGCCGCTATTAGTCACAGTCGAAGTAATTTTGGAATGTATTATTCCATTTATTATTGCCAATCTAGTAAACCAGATGCAGGCCGGCTGCGGTATGGATGTCATCGTAAATTATGGTATCCAATTGGTAATTATGGCTATTCTGTCGCTGGTTTTCGGTGTTGCGGCCGGCAACACCTGCGCTACCGCCTCCACAGGCTTTGCGCGCAATCTGCGCGGGGACATGTTCTACCGTATCCAGGATTATTCCTTTGAGAACATAGATAAATTCTCTGTATCCAGTTTGGTTACCCGTATGACTACCGACGTTGTAAATGTACAGATGTCTTTTATGATGATCATCCGCATAGCCATCCGGGGGCCATTGATGCTGATTTTCTCATTCATCATGGGATTTGCCATGGGAGGCCGGCTGGCTATGATTTTTCTTGTCACCATCCCATTGCTGAGCCTCGGCCTGGTGCTGGTCATCCGTGCGGCTACGCCGATTTTTCGCCGGGTATTCCGCAAATACGATGCGCTTAATGACTCAGTGCAAGAGAATGTTCAGGCGATGCGCGTAGTGAAGAGCTATGTACGCGAAAAATACGAAAAAAAGAAATTTACCGCTGCCGCCGAGGACGTTTGTAAGGACTTTACCCGTGCCGAGCGCATCATGGCGCTCAATAACCCCATGATGCAGTTTTGCGTGTACGCGGGAATGACCTTTGTGTTATCCTTCGGCTCTTACGCAGTCATTACCAGCCAAGGCACAGAAATCGCTGTGGGACAGATGTCCGCCATTCTTACTTATAGCTTTCAAATACTGATGAGCCTGATGATGCTCTCTATGGTGTTCGTTATGATCACCATGTCCGCCGAATCGGCCGAGCGCATAGTGGAAGTGCTCAATGAAAAAAGCGCGCTTCAAAGCCCTGAAAACCCTTTAATGGAGGTGCGGGACGGCTCTGTGGATTTTGAGGGGGTAAGCTTTAAATATTCTCAAAAGGCCGAGCGCATGGCCCTTTCGGATATTAATCTGCATATCCGTTCGGGCGAGGTTATAGGCGTTTTAGGGGGAACGGGCTCCTCCAAGAGCTCCTTAATCCAATTAATCCCTAGGCTTTATGACGTTACCCAGGGCTGCGTTAAGGTGGGCGGCCGGGATGTGCGCGAATACGATTTGGAAACGCTGCGCAATCAGGTGGCCGTGGTGCTGCAAAAGAACGTGCTCTTTTCGGGCACGATCAAGGATAATCTCCGCTGGGGCAATCCCGACGCAACCGACGAAGAAATGCTTCAGGCCTGCCGTCTGGCTCAGGCGGATGAATTTATCCAGCAGTTTCCCAATAAATACGACACCTGGATAGAACAG
The DNA here is from genome assembly GCA_938005345.1 of uncultured Clostridia bacterium. GTDB lineage: Bacteria > Bacillota > Clostridia > RUG12999 > RUG12999 > JAAWTG01. Next base: position 993 of record CALLNG010000584.1, on the reverse strand, counting down.
GGAGGCGCCAACGTTTCAGGCGGCCAGAAGCAGCGTTTATGCATCGCCCGCGCGCTGCTTAAAAAACCCAGGATATTAATTCTGGACGATTCAACCAGCGCCGTGGATACCCGCACGGACGCGCTCATCCGCGAGGGCTTCCGCGAGTTCATCCCCGAGACGACCAAGATCATCATCGCCCAGCGGCTCTCCAGTGTGGAGTCCGCCGACCGGATTCTTGTGCTGGATGACGGTGCGCTCGTCGGGCAGGGCACGCATGCCGAGCTGCTCAAATCATGCCCGGTCTATCAGGAGATCTACTATTCCCAGTTCCCGAAGGAGGCGCAGAACGCATGAAAAAGAAAAATACCATGCGCAGGCTGCTGCGCTATCTGAAAAAATACTGGCTGCTGCTGATCCTGTCGCTGCTGTTTGCCGCGCTGACCGTGGCCATGACGCTGTATCTGCCGATCCTCATCGGGCAGGCCGTCGACCTCATCGTCGCGCCGGGGCAGGTGGAATTCTCTGCCATCGCCCGTCTGCTGCTCAAAATGGGCATCCTTATCGGCGCAACGGCGCTGTCGCAGTGGATCATGAACGCCTGCAACAACCGCATCACCTACCGCACCGTGCGCGATATCCGCAGCGATGCCTTTGCGCGGCTGGAGATCCTTCCCCTGCGCTACATCGATGCGCACAGCTACGGCGAGATCGTCAGCCGCATGATCGCGGATGTCGACCAGTTCGCCGACGGCCTGCTCATGGGCTTCACGCAGTTCTTTACGGGCGTGCTCACCATCGTCGGCACGCTGCTGTTCATGCTGTGGATGAATCCGCTCATCACGCTCGTCGTCGTGGTCATCACGCCGGTGTCGCTGTTCGTTGCGAGCTTTATCGCCCGCAAGACCTACGCCATGTTCAAGGAGCAGTCCGAGACCAGAGGCGAGCAGACCTCCCTGATTGAGGAAATGATCGACAACCAGAAGATTGTAAATACCTTTTCCAGAGGAGAAG
>CALLNG010000583.1 GCA_938005345.1 uncultured Clostridia bacterium | reverse complement strand
CAAATAGATACCAATTGGAAACTAGGATTGATTGGGCGTAATGGCCGTGGAAAAACAACGTTCCTTAAATTATTAATGGGACAAATTCCCTACCAGGGCACCATCACTGCACCAAACGGCTTTTCCTATTTTCCATTTCAAGTGTATGACTGTACGCAAATGACCTACTCTGTCATAGAAAAACTGGTTCCTGCACTGGAACTTTGGCAGCTTCAGCGGGAATTGTCCCTTCTAGAGACAGATGATAGTCTGCTATGGCGTCCATTTGATACATTAAGTCCGGGAGAGCAAACAAAAGTGCTGTTGGCCAGCCTATTTTTGCAGGAAGACCAAATGCTTTTGATTGACGAGCCAACGAATCATTTAGATCAACATGCCCGCCAGATTGTAGGGCAATATCTGGAACAAAAAAGAGGATTTATTTTAGTCTCTCATGACCGGACATTTTTGGACAGTTGTATTGACCATGTACTGTCCATTCAAAAAAAGAATATCGTGGTGCAAAAGGGAAACTATTCCTCCTGGCAGCGGGAAAAGGCGCATCGGGACCATCAGGAGCTGCAGCAGTCTGCTAAACTTAAAAAAGAGATTCGGCAAATGCAAGCCAGCGCGCGGCGGCTGTCCGATTGGTCTGGTGCGGCAGAAACGGAAAAACATTCCCGCACTTCCGGCCTACGCCCCGACCGCGGATTTTTGGGACATAAAGCCGCAAAAATCATGAAACGTTCCAAAATCATCACAGTGCGCCAGGAAGAAGCCATTGAAGAAAAATCTAGGTTGCTGCGCGATTTGGATACTACACCGCCGCTAACCATTCCAGTACAAACCTATGACCAAGCTACCCTACTGCGAGTAGAAGGCGTTGCTGTTTCTTACGGTGGACGCCAGGTATGCGAACCCGTCAGTTTCACGGTACAACGCGGCGACCGTGTAGCGCTATGCGGCAGCAACGGCTGTGGTAAATCCAGTCTGTTAAAATTGATGATGGGACAGCCTCTTGATCATTGCGGCACCGTATCGATTGGCAGCGGCGTGCGTATAGCCTATGTTCCGCAGGATACGCGTACACTTAGTGGTTCTCTTCGTTCCTACGCGAAAAAAGAAGAGATTGATGAAACGCGGCTTTTTACTATTTTGCGCAAAATGGACTTTCCGCGTACCCAATTTGAAAAGGATATACGTTCCTTTAGTGAAGGGCAAAAGAAAAAAGTGCTGTTAGCCGCAAGCCTATGTCAGCGGGCACACCTCTACCTTTGGGACGAACCATTGAATTATATTGATATTTTTAGCCGCATGCAACTTGAAGAATTAATATTACGCGACCAGCCTGCTATGGTGTTGGTAGAACATGATAGCACATTTTGCCATACAGTTGCAACCAAGGAAATTTTATTAACTCCTCGCCACTACGAAACCGAACCGTAGGAGTGATTCTATGAGAAAGGTGGTTCTATATATTGCTGCTACAGCCGAAAAGAAATAGGGCGCAATGATTCTAGCCAAATTTCAATAAAATAAATTCTCACACACAACGGTTACACCTTTTGTTTCAGAACCGGCAAGTCCGCTCGCATAGTATGAATACAGATGCCCGTTATTCTCTATATGAAATGGTAGCCGGCACAAATTTTTTATATACCTGGAAACGGGTTTCCTAACATGGAAAAAGGTTTGCTCAAACTAGAAAATCGTTTGCCCTAATCCGCTTGTCAAATGCCATATCCCTATGATATACTAAGAAAAAATTTATTTAGCCTGCAAAGAAAAAGTCAAGTGATTTTTAGGAGGGAGCACTATGCCAACAAGAAAAGGGATGGGCCTATGTCTGCTGTTAACGTTGCTTGCCAGTTTATTGGTTCCGTTTTCCAGCAGCGCTAGGGGAATCAACTTAGCGTTGCAGAAAGAGGCGGAAGCCAGCAGTGAATGGAGCGGGACCTACAGTGCAGCGATGGTAGTTGACGGAGACCCAGGAACACGGTGGTCCGCAGTAAGAGATGCCGTAACCAACTCATGGATTCAAATTGACCTTGGACAATCCGAATCCTTTGACAGTATTGTGCTGAGCGAATACTCACAGCGTGTTAATTCCTTTACTATTGAAGTATCATCAAATGCAAAGGATTGGAAAGAAGTTTACAGTGGGGAAAGCATTCCCATTACAGCCATTGTATTTGATAAAGTGAGCGCACGGTATGTCAAAGTCAATTTTCTGGAAGCGATGGATGAACCTGGATTATGGGATATTGACATATATGACAGCACAGGTAGTGTGCCACCCAATTACGTTGCACCAGCGCCAAATTTGGGCAACGCCATGATATTTGACAGCGTGGACGGACCGCTCACTGCAAATGAACTGGTGCAAATTAAGGCCTATGCAAAAGAAAAAATTCCAAATCCGCAAAACAACTATACCCCTGGACGCAATGATTTTTGCTATGGCACCACTGGGGCTGCTTTCGATGCATTAACTGCGCTTTATGCAGCGACAGGCGATGTGGAAATTTTGGATATCCTAATCAACTGGGCAGACTACATGATCAACAGCCGCAACGATATGCCCGGCGGAGAAAAACGCGTATACTGGGATGACCAAGTCTTCCCGGTTTGGCCCAATGAGCCGCCGGATATTGCCAAAGCGCCGGACAGCGAACAGGGCGATATTGTCGGTAAATTATACTATCTGTGTCTATTGATTTATAAAACGCCCAATCTTCAAGAACAAGAGGTGCCAATCGGAGATACATTTGGTTATGGGAAAACCTATGCAGAGCGGGCGGAGACCTATATTTCCCGCTGTGATGAAACGATGGACGAATACATTATTCCTTATTTCTTAAACGAGGAAACACTACAAATCTGTTATCCGACTGATGTAAAATTTTGGACATTTGCCGACAGTTCGACCTATGGCGGCAGTTCTTCTACCGCCAACGCGGGGCGCCTCATGATTTCTAACCGCCAATTTATGGTGGCACATGCCTTTCAGCGTTCCGCAGAATTGAATGAATTTTTGGGAAATACTGAAAAGGCGGAATTGTATCATACCGTAACACAAAAGTCCCTGGAGAGCTTTGAAAACAGCTTCATCCCAGCTACCGGAAGGGACAATATGCCTACGGTCATTTACAATTATTGGCCAACCGATGATAACCATATAGAAGATTTAGGGCATGCTTCCTTTGACATGATTGGGTACTGGCGAATGCTCAAAAGCGGGCGGTACACTTCACAGGGAAATAATGTTGAATTAATATGCAACAACATTTTATATTTAATTTCCGCTGGTGACGGCACTTTTGCGGAAAATGTGCGCGGTGACATGCCGGAGACGCCAACTACCTCCCTGCAATCCAAATTCATGTTTATGGCGGAGTTTGACCCAGAAATTATAAATTTGATTACACCATCTTACATTTCCAATGCCAGAACCAAAGTAGATGCATATGGAACTATCTTGTATCTGAAAGCACAGCTATATGGTGTAGAAGGGTTTGACGCGAAACCGGTTGATATCTATGCCGATGCCGCTTCTACACTGGAGGAATCCATTGTGCTGCAAATTGCAAACTCAACGGCTATGGTAAACGGAAGCCTTGTAAAAATTGATCCGAAAGATAACCGTGTGACGCCGCTGCTGTGGGGAAATAAGACTTTGCTGCCCGTCCGCTTTGTCAGCGAGAACCTTGGAGCAAAAGTATCGTTTGATAACTCCACCGGAATCGATATTGTCACTGTTGTGCAAGGCGATAAGACCATTGTCATGGAACTAGGCAAAAATGAAATTATGATCAATGGTACCGCCCAGGCTGTGGAAGAACCAGCCCAAATTATTGGCGACCGGACATTCCTGCCAGTACGAGACTTATGTGAAGCGCTTGGTATGTCGGTCTACTGGGGCGATTCAGAAGTTATTGTAATTACTGAAAAGGCATATGACTTCACAGATGCAGATATCCAGTTGATACTGGGCAAATTAGCAGGATAATCAAAGAGTGAAACATTTTAATGTACAAATGACCAGCTAATAAAAAAACATATCAACGCATAACAGACAGGGGCCGCAGCAAAAGCTGTGGCCCCTATTTTATCGCAGCAATTATAATGTAACATTTGTATGCTTGTATATTAGAATACAAATGCCGTAAACCATTACAATCAAAGGCAGCTATGCAGAAGGATATATCTCCTATCCCATAGATATCAGCAGCCTTTACCATCTGTATTTATAGCCGCTGAAATACTTCTGCAGGCTGCCCACAGATGGGGCAGACAAATTCCGGCGGCAACTCTTCACCTTCGTATATAAAGCCGCAAACAGAGCAGCGCCATCCGCGTTTTTCTGGTATTTGCGGCGCATGGTAGCTGGACGCTTCCTTGGGCACTTTCCCGTTTTTGACACTACGGTAATACGTATAGCTGAGCGGGTCACGGCTATCTAACACAACATCTTCGGTCAGTTCCGCGACAAATATAGTATGTGACCCGGCATCCACCGTATCTACCACATGGCAGGACAGCATTCCAATGCTATTTTGGCGCAAATAGGGAATTCCTGCGTCATCAATCTCAAACGGAATTTTTGCATATTTGTCATAGGTCCGCCCGCTTTGAAATCCAAACGCTGCAACCGTTTCCATAGGCGTATCCTTGGCTAAAATGGAAACGTTAAACTGGCGCGTCCTTTGTATCATATCATGTGTCAAGCTTCCCTTGTTAATAACGGTTATCAGGCGCTCCGGTTCCGCAGTAATTTGCAGTACCGTATTGACAACACAACCATTGATTTTTTGCCCTTCTTTGGCAGAAATGATGTACAGCCCATACGTCAAATCGAATAATGCAGTCGTATTCATTTGTGTTCTCCTCCTTTTGTCCTTATTGTTATTGTTGCCTATTGGTATCAGATCATGCACTTCTGGAAAAATACTCCAAAGTTGTTGAGATTATTCTTGCAATCACGGTATAGATTATGGTATAATAGGAACTAGAAGAATGACCCTTATTTCATAGCGGCTTTCTTATGATTATCATACCATAGGAATCTTGTGCTTGCAATGCAAAATTTGACGATTTTTGAAAAAAAGAGCATTAAAGGGGCGAATAACATGCCACTGGAAACCATTGTATTTATTGGAATATGTCTGCTGACTGGCTTATGCATATTTTGGGTGACACGTCCAGCAAAACCAAAACAACCCATTGGCGGTATACAGGAGGCCAGTATGAATCCACAGCTGCTTGCGGCCAGCAGTGGGAACCTGTCCAGCGGGCAAGAACAGCAAGTAGAAATTGACCAGGCGGTATGCACCTATCAAGCACAAGTGCGTTTGCTTTGCGCCAGCCGGGGAGAGGAAGCGTACAAAACTCTGCATCAAGCGAACACACACAATGCCCCTCCCGCTGCCGGGATGGAATATATTATTGCCTTACTGGAAATTTCGGTTCTTCAAATACAGCCCGAAACCAGTACCGTATACATTTCACCATTTGATGCAGAATGTTTACAGCAAAATGGAGAGCCTTATGCGCGCAAAAGCCTTGTACCGCCGCAGCCTGCACTGCGCGGAGAATTACAAGCCGGCATGCCTCTGACTGGCTGGGTAGCCTTTGAAATTAGGGAGCAGGATCCTTGTCCGCAGCTTGTTTTCGGGCGGGATTACGCCGGCAAGGGCGGTGCACGGTTCTCTCTTATTCCAAAAGAAGACGCGTCCCCTATATTTTAACCATAGCAGATTGCGTATTCCCCCGACCTGTAAACGCGTTGTATCAACAGGTCCAGCATTTGCATAGTCTGTACACAGCAGACAAAATGACCAAACCATATTCTGACCGA
>CALLNG010000582.1 GCA_938005345.1 uncultured Clostridia bacterium | reverse complement strand
GCAGACGTGCTGCCAATATACATGCCGGGACGTTTGCGGACCGCTTCCAGCCCTTCCAGGACCTGAATTTGCGACCCGTCATATTCCTCCGTCACTTTTCCATTGCCCTCAAATTCCTGTTCCTGCAGGCCTTGCGCCTCCAAGTTTTTTTCCTGTTCCTGACTCATTCCGCCAGCCTCCCTTTCTGCGCTTCATCCTTGCCGCTTGCTGCGGCCCACCGGTTCCAGTCCTCCACCCGTTTTTGCAGCGTTGCTGCGGAAATTGGCGAGATATAGACCCGGTTGCCCTGTTCCACTTCTGTCACTACGAACGATTTGGGCAAATCGTCCGACACATTTTCCACAAATTCTTCCTCCTGCGCCACACGCAGAAACTCCCGCGTATCTTTTGCGGTTGTGGTATTTTCCATATCAAAAATGGCGATGATGTCCTTCATTGGCACCACCACATCGTTTCCCAAATGCAAAAACATGCGCTTTCTCCTCCATTTATCCGCACCGCTGCGGAACCCCCGCTGCTGCCCCGTTTATTTTGCCAGCCTCCGCAAAGCACCGCCTATTTTTCCGCTGCGTCTGTCCAATAGCTGGCATTTACTGCACAATGCAGCCGCCCTGCACCTGAAAACAGGCAGCGGGCCCGCTGGTTTTCACCAGTTCTTTTGCCGTGCATGTGACCACCACCTGCACGCCATGCAAAGCAGTAAACAGGTAACCCAGTCGGTGCGCATCCAGTTCACCCGCGATGTCGTCCAGCAGCAGCACCGGGCTTTCCCCGGTCTCCTCCCGGAACAAATCCATCTGCGCCAGCTTGAGCGTGAGCAGCGTGGTACGCTGCTGGCCCTGTGATGCATACTGCCGCGCGGGCAGGCTGCCCACCTGTAGTAAAACGTCATCGCGGTGCGGGCCCACCAGGCAAGTACGGGCCATTTCTTCCCGTTTGCCTTGCTGTACCAATTCCTGCCGCAATCCCTGCTGCAATGCGTGCATATCTGCGTCCTGTGGCGCGGGTACTGATGGGGTATAGACCAGCGACAGCGTTTCCGCGCCGCCGGAAATTTCCCGGTGCCGCGCCGCGCAAATGCGGCCCATACGCGCCAAAAACGATTTGCGGTACCACATCACCATGCCGCCCGTCTGCGCCAATTCTTCGTTCCAGATGTCCAGCATCATGCTGCCGCCGCCCGTTTTAAGCAGCCGGTTTTTTTGTTCCAGTACCTT
>CALLNG010000581.1 GCA_938005345.1 uncultured Clostridia bacterium | reverse complement strand
ATGAATCATATGCCGTGTCCAATGCAGTCGATGAATTAAAGCAAATCGCAACAGCAGTTATCGATAGTAATGACAATGACGCTGTTGCCAAATGGTTGAGCAAATTTGCAATGCTGCCTAAGAAATAAAATCGATTGGAAAGGCACACTTCTGTACTCACCATCATAAGAATCCTCTGTATGATTGCAAACCATATGGAGGATTTACTATTTTATAGATACCACACAATCCAGGGATGTTTTTTCGACAAAACTGACACCGTTTTGTCCATTTTCATTTTGTGTCATTCATGATATACTGAAAAAAAATGAAAGGAGGCCTCTTTATGGAACTTCGTTTTCGGCAAATACATTTAGATTTTCATACCTGCGAACATTTAATGAACATTGGCAGCGAATTTGACGCGGAGGAATTTGCACAAACGCTCAAACAAGCCGGCGTCAATTCCATTACCTGTTTTGCCCGCTGCCATCACGGCTGGTTATATTATCCATCCAAACTGCATCCCGAAAAAATACATCCACATTTAAAAAAACACAATTTGCTTCCCGACATGATCGAGGCATGTCACCGCTATGATATTCGCGTTCCTATTTACATTACAGTAGAATGGGATGAACAAATTCGCAGCGAACATCCTGAATGGCGGGTTATGGATGCAGATGGAAAGGTTGGCGATGGGCCCTATAAGGACAGCTTTTATCAAAATCTGTGTGTCAACACGCCATACCGCAGCTATCTCAAAGAAATCACTAAAGAGGTACTGCAAACTATGCCTACGGATGGACTTTTTTTTGATATTGTCACACCGAAAGACTGTTCTTGTCCTCATTGCTTGGCCCAAATGAAGCAACAAGGGATTGATGCTTATGACAAAGCGCAGCGTCTTGCCTTTGCAGAGCAAAAAATCAATGCATTTAAACTGGATATGACAGCCTTTGTCCGCTCCCTTCATCCGGATTGTTCGGTGTTCTATAACGGAAGCCACATCAATCCGTCCATCCGCAGCAGTATAGACGCCTATACCCATTTTGAACTAGAGTCCCTTCCCAGTGGTTCTTGGGGATACATGCATTTTCCCGTTGTGATGCGCTATGCACGCACGCTTGGTCTAGATTGTCTGGCACACACAGGCAAATTCCATACAGAGTGGGGTGATTTTCATTCATTCAAAAACCAGGAAGCCTTGGAATATGAATGCTTCCACATGCTGGCGCTGGGCGCAAAATGATTGATCGGCGACCAGCTGGATCCCTGCGGAAAATTGTCTGCGCCAGTATATGATCTGATTGGTAGTGTTTATCATCAGGTAGAAAAAAAAGAACCCTGGTGCACTGGTGCAAAAGCCGTCACGGAAATTGGGATTCTTGCACCAAAGGGATTTTACAGTGGTTCACATCTAGACCTACCGGACTCGCTTTTAGGAGCGGTCAAAATGTTGGAGGATCGCAGTTACCAGTTTGATATCATTGACGAGTTTAGTGATTTTTCTCGCTATTCTCTATTATTGTTGCCTGATGAAGTAGAGATTTCCCAGAAATTGGAAAGCAGACTCCATGCCTATATTGCACAGGGTGGAACCGTAGTTGCAAGCTATGAAAGCGGGCTTCAGCCTGACAGCACTATGCGCTTTATTCCGGCAAGGCCGCTTCCCGAACAAACGCGGGATTTGGATGGTAACTTCGTGCGAGGCAAGTTTTATGTGAGCAACAACTATGCAGATTATCTCATTCCCAAAGGAGAGATTGGCGCAGGGCTTCCTGAAACAGAACATGTTATGTATGCCAAAGGACTGGAGGTGCAAGCTACGAATGGAAGCGAGGTACTGCTTCCCGCAATATCCTCTTGCTTTAACCGGGACTGGCGGCATTTCTGCTCTCACCGGCAGACCCCTTCCAGCGGACAGCCAAGCTATGACGCCGTTATCCGCCAGGGTAATACGATATATTTTGCCCATCCCATTTTTAAGATTTACCAGGAGCGGGGCGCAAAATGGTGTAAAACCCTTTTGTTTAATGCGCTTGACATGCTGCTGCCCCATCGGCTCGTTACACACCAAGGGCCGACAACGCTGCATTTATACTTGAACCAGCAGGCGTCTAAATCCCGGTATGTACTACATGCTCTGCATTATATTCCGCTTCATAAATCCAGTATTGATATTATTGAAGATATCATTGACTTGTATGACATTACAGTCCAAATACAGGTACCATATACAGTGAAATCAGTGAAGTGTGCTCCATCTGGAGAAGTTCTTTCTTTCACACAGCAAGATAATACCGTACAGTTTACCATTCCAAAGATTCATGGACATGAAATGGTAGAACTGTGCTATTAATCGTTCTTCGGATTATGAAAACATGTCAATCTCCAGCATAACAGGAGAATTTCCTTATAAAAGAGCCGCGCCATGCCCACATAGGATAGCGCGGTTCTTTTATTTTATATTTCGTCAAACATACTCATTTGATGGGCCTGTTTCCGTCTCGCTGCTCTGGCTTCTTCCCTACAAACATATTTTTCCGGAAGGTCTGCCAAAAACGGCGATGGTTTTGGTGATGTCATAAGATAGAGTTCCTGCTGCGCTCTTGTCATGCCGACATAAAGTAGCCGCCGCTCCTCTTCTCTGTTACAGCTTTCTTTTTTTCGTTCTAGTGGTATGGTACCTTCATTGACGCCACATAAAAATACGACTGGGAATTCCAAGCCTTTGCAGCCATGAAGCGTCATCAATGTCACTACATCAGATGTATAGTGCTGACTTGCATTTTTGGCTATATCGCTTTCTTTACCCAGCACCACCGCCTCCAAAAAAGACTCTATATCATCATACATCACTGCCATCCGGCACATCTCAGTAAATACCTGAGTTTCTTCTAGTCCTAAAAGTCTTCCACAATATTCCAGCAACTGAAGTGGTTTCTTTTTCTTACAATTGGGAAAACACGCGGCAGCACAGGAACATAGTTTCACTTGATCAAAGTGTTGTGCCAACTGTATCAGTATTTCCATGAAGTCCAGCTGCTCCTGTTGCAGTGTCTGAAATGTACGCACAATCTGTTCCCGTAGGGTAATTGGGCAGCCGCAAAGTTGTTGTAGACTCAATTTCAAAGAAAACAGATCCTGCGGATGGAGTAAAAACCGAAAAAAGGCAATTATTCCACGGGCAACCGGGTTTACCAGCAAGTCGTCTTTCCCCACTGTTACAAAAGGAATTCCTTCCTGTGCCAAGCACTGCTCTAAAATCCGTGCCTGCCTGTGTGTCCGGTATAAAACCGCAATTTCCGAAAAACTACGCACAGTCTTTTCCTCCTGCGGACGTGCAAATCCCGCTGCATCCAGCATATCAATTCCACCCACCATTTGATTGATTTTCTTTGCTACAAATATAGCCTCGGAAAGAGCGCTTTGGGCGGTCATCACCTGTACTTTTCCGCCCGCTCCTTTTGTCGCTTGCATCAGCCGTTTTCCAGTTCCATCCGCTTGCATCAGTGCCGTAGCACAAGAAAGAATTTCTGGCGTAGAACGATAATTTTGCTGCAAGATAATCCTCTCCATACGTGGATACTCTTGTTCCAGCCGCTGAAAGCATACCGCATCAGAACCACGAAATCCATATATGGCCTGGTCTGGGTCCCCAATGACAAAAAGGCTGGTACTCTTGCTGCTCCATACGCGAATCAACCGGTGCTGCAACAAATTGATATCCTGAAATTCGTCGATCATCAGATGCTTATAATAATTCCCACACTTTTCAAATAAAAACGACGTATCGTTATCTGCAATCAGCATATTCAGAATATGCGTCGTATCACTCAGCAACATGAGCCCTTTCTCGTCACAATAGGCCCTAACCTCCTGATAAAGGTCATTTAAAATCCCCAACTGGTACAAATTATCGGACAGCATCCGGGCTGACAAATAATAGCTGTAATCCTGGTCGAACCGATTCAGAATATCCTGCAGGAGTTGCATAAGCCGGGGGCATATAGACCCGATGGTTGCTTT
>CALLNG010000580.1 GCA_938005345.1 uncultured Clostridia bacterium | reverse complement strand
ACCCGAATGTGGCCCTTTCGCAAAACGACGCGCTGAAATATGGTCTGAACTTGCTGGCATACGACCGGAAGACGAATGTGAGTACAACGCTGACGGCAAGACTCGCGGAAATCGGCGAAAAGACCATGCGTTTTCAGTATACAATCCCTGACGAGGATTTAGATGTTGTAATAACGGGTATTTCCTCAAACCAGCCTTTTTTTAGCAATGCTGAGCTGTACATGTACACGTCCAACGGCAAGTACGAATCCTTCCCGGGTTTTAATCTCCAAACATCGCTCGTCTGCGACCTGGCAGGCAACCGTCTGAACGACCAATGGAACACCAACATCTACTTTCCGGAAAACCAGCAGTATTATATCGACACGATTGCGCCCCAATATGTGTCGTCCGCGCTGCAGGGGAATATGATCTCCTCCGGGACAACGCCGGGCGACCCCGAAGCAGGCACGTGGCCGGAGGGCGCAGACAGAAGCCAGGTCTTTGCGGGCGTGGGCGATTGGCTGCAAATGCAGATATATTTTAATGAAGAGCTTTTATTGCAGAACCCTGCCCAGGTAGAAGTGGTTCTGAATATTAAGGACGCTAACGGTAACCCTATTACAGTAAATGGATCAACAGTTACTTCTTTAAGGACCGGCGTGGATGCAAGGATTCCTGTCACAATGCTGACCACGGAGCGGTTTACAATCCAGGAGGGCTGGATGCCGGCAGAGCCGGGACGGGCCATACGGGCGGTAGAGATACGTATGCCATCTTCCGCAACGGACCTTTGCGGCAATGCCTTTTCAAACAGCACGATTTCTGTCAATGATATTCCGGCACAGCAGGAATATCTTGACGTTACAGCACCAACGTTTGAGACGATATGGGCGCCGAACAACGAGGGCGTCTATACACTTCGGACCTATCAGGACGGCGCGGCATACTTCGCCGTCAAAGTTACCGATAAAGCGGATGACAGAATCACAGGAGAAAGCCAGGCGCATATAAGCGGATCCGATGCGGTGGGCGACAATCCCAACTCAACGGAAAGCGGGTCGTTCACGCTGGACGGGACAAACGTTTCCGGTGACAGTATTACGTTTGAATACTATGTAACGGCGTTGTCCAACCCCACCATATCGGAGGACAGCTGGAAAACCGGCTATGCGGGAACGGCGATACGCTTTACCCAGGTGCAGGACGGCACATATATCTTTATACGCCCGGTGCCGGGGCAGGAATACATCCAGCTGCATGACCCGGTGCTGACGGTCCAGGGGTTTGACTATGCGGGAAATAAAGCGGAGACGGCCTACAGGCTGTCACAGCCGGACTTGTTCCGGGATAACACGCCGCCAACGGGCGGAGCAAATGTCGTAATGGCGGCGGAAAACGGCAGGATTGGGTTTACCGCAAATATGGAAGCGCGGGACATTGGCGGATTTAAGCAAATCGCCTATAAGCTTGAATGTTTAGAGGCTGTCGATGGGAACGAACCGACCTATGAGGCGCCGATGGCCCCGGGCAACGAAGGAGAAGGCTGGAAATACATAGATGTTTCCTCGGTGGGAAGCGAGCATTCCTTTAAGGCCGAACCGGTATGGGTGGATGGCAAAGACCTCTATTACGCGTATTTAACATTATATGTTCAAGATACCGACGGAAACGAATTTATACAGACCTATAAGGGTTCTGCGGACTGGAGATTGGGAGCCTTTAGTATCAGCGTCCCTGCCGGGCTCAGCGCAGCGCCCATTTCCATCAGCCGACTGGATAAAACGTTTGCAAAGGATCTGAAAGCAAAGACGAGAGGAATTCGTTACATTGATGATACCGATTCCAATATGGATACTTCGTGGACGGAGGAAACATACGGATCCCTGTATGTATACATAGAGCCGCAGCGGGAATTATCCGTCAAAGAGACGCTTCGTCCCATGGCCTTGGTCATAGACGACCTGGTTGACGACGGCACGGGGAACCCCGTCTCAAGACAAGGCGTTGTCGGTGGCGCGGAGAATGACAGGATTGACGATCTGTTCAAAAGCCTTGATACCATAGACACATCGCCGTGGGTAAGCACCCTGGAAGGACCGACGCTGCCGGAAGAAAACCAATTCTTCTTCCGTGGCATGCTGGCAAACTTTTCTCAAAAGTGGGATCCCTACTCTGCATATGACAATGATGTCCTGAACGAGGACCGCACCGAGTTGTCTATCAACACACGCGACAATTATTACCACATGGAAATCAGCGAGTACCACGCAAACTACCCTGAGTGGGTACAGGAGCTTGCAGACGCATATCAAAATTATTACGGTGAGCTGAAGCTATATACGATCAATGCGCCTGTCGCAACTTTTGAAGGCCACAAAAGCTTTGTGGATGGAACGGACGATTACTCATTCAAGTATTCGATCCGACCTGATTTATATTATCCGTGGGATGTTCAGGAATATACCGTCAAACGCGCCTACGTTGCCAAGGGAGATACCAACCCCGTGCACGCGGTGGAGGTCAGCGCGCCGTTTTTGAATGACGGGACGGATATGGTGCTTGGTGACGATGGCAAATATTACAAAGCCGACCGGACCACCCTGCATACCTTGAGCGGGGTGCGCATCCCGTTTGAAATTTCCAACGTCCGTGCCGCCGAGTGGGGCATGGATGATCTGGACTTTGAAAAGAGCTATATGCAGCTTTATGTTAACGACAAGGCTACCGGCGAGCCGGTACCGCTGGCAGCGAACAGCGCCGGGCAGGTATTCTCCTTCCCGGATGACCTGATCTATGACTGTACCAGCACCTATGACGTAAAGGTCACGTTGACCGCAAAGACAAGCGGCCATACAGATGAGTATAGCATTATGCAGCCGATTATGTTCTGTACGACGACTGCCGATCCGTACTTTCAATCCCTAAGCCTGCAGAATGCGCCGGGTTATATTGAAATAGAAGTTTATGAAGATGGCGATATTGACGCCCTTGTGCTGCACGAAGAAATGATCGGCAATAATCCGGGAGAATATAATATTGGAATTGATGTGGAGGGTAAAAAGAATATGTCGGGAAACAGCGAAGTCTGCCCCGAAAACTGGGAGGAAGGCGGGCATCGCAGTTACGGCGAGATACGCGTCTGGAACGCGGCGGTACCCGAAAAACAATGGGTAGTTAAGGCCTCTAGGTATTCATTGTTCTTCACCCTGGTTGATTCTGCCGAGGAGATTTTGGAGTTGCCCAGCGATTCAAATTTTGATATGATAGCGCCCCTTATCAGGGAACAGCAGAATATTATCTGTATACAGGGCAGTTCGGATTACGATTATAAGGTGGGCGGTACTACATATTATGTTAATGAGCCGGGCGAGGTTATCCAGATACCGGTGACCCTGACCAGCGGGCAGATCCCAGAGGTGAGCCTGCAGGCACGGCCGGCGGACAGGACGGCACAGTCGGCGGAGCTTACAGCGAATATCAGCAGCACCTACGACATAAAAGAACTGTGGTACCAAAAAGGATCCTTAGAGGAAGATGGAAATGGATATATCCACTTCTACGATATGGTGCAGGTGACGCTGGATGAGGAGAACCGCCTGTGTATGGCAGATACGGGAGAGCGCATAACCCTCAGCGAGAACGACGATTATACGCTGCTTGCCATTGATTCCTATGGCGGTGTTGCGGTCGCGGAAACAACCGTTAATAATATTGACAGCATCGCCCCGGAGATGTCCGTCAATGAAAGCATGGCGGCGGACGGCAGCTATAGCCTGGATCTGACCGTGACAGAGGAGAACCCGGATGCCGATCCGAGCAATCTGACGCTGTATTTAAGCGCGAAAAATCCGGATGAGGAGACAGCGGCAGAGCCGGAGCAGCCGGATGACGAAAACCCGACGGTACCCGTAACCGAGCCGTTTACCATAATCCCATGGTCAGAAGCACCGAATATGACATACGGAGGCGCGGCAAGCGAAACAGGTATCTACGCCATGGAGGCGGAATACAGCGGGGACGAGACGGGCCATACGCTGCATGCCGTGATCGAGGGCGCGGTACCCGAGACAGGGACGATCTGGGCATGGACGACCGACGAAGCGGGCAACCGTTC
>CALLNG010000579.1 GCA_938005345.1 uncultured Clostridia bacterium | reverse complement strand
TCATCACACAGGGTATCACCTGTTGTGGTGTTTTTGAGTCCAACTGCCGCTGCAATATCACCTGCATACACTTCTTTTATCTCTGCGCGGTGGTTCGCATGCATCTGCAAAATTCGTCCCAGGCGCTCTTTTTGCCCTTTTGTGGAGTTGAGTACATAAGAGCCCGCTGCAATTTTTCCAGAATAAACACGGAAAAAACATAATTTCCCGACATATGGGTCCGTTGCAATTTTGAACGCCAGCGCTGCAAATGGTTCATCATCGCTGGAAATCCGTTCATATTCTTCCCCGCTGTCATCCCCGGGCAGAACCCCTTTAATGTGCGGCACATCTGTCGGAGCCGGCATATAATCTACAATGGCATCCAGCAATTTCTGAACACCTTTGTTGCGGTAAGAAGTTCCACACAGTACCGGAACCATCTGAAGCCCTATGGTTGCTTTCCGGATTCCATTTTTGAGTTCCTGCTCCGTCAGTTCTTCTCCATCCAAATACTTCATCATCAGTTCTTCATCTGTCTCCGCAATAGTCTCTACCATTGCATTGTGGTACTCTTCCGCTTTGTCCTTCATATCTGCCGGAATTTCTTCCACAGAAATATCTGTTCCCAAATCATTGTTATAAATATATGCTTTCATTTCTACCAGGTCAATCAGGCCTTTGAAATCTTCTTCCGCCCCGATTGGCAACTGGATTGGTACCGCATTGCTCTGCAAGCGATCCTTCATCATGTCCACAACATTATAAAAATCTGCGCCCATGATATCCATTTTGTTCACATATGCCATTCTTGGCACACCATATTTATCTGCCTGACGCCATACGGTTTCAGACTGGGGTTCTACGCCGCCTTTTGCACAAAAGACCGTCACCGAACCGTCTAACACACGCAAGGAACGTTCCACTTCCACTGTGAAGTCCACGTGCCCTGGTGTATCAATAATATTGATACGATGGCCTTTCCACTGACATGTGGTGGCAGCAGACGTGATGGTGATTCCTCTTTCCTGTTCCTGTTCCATCCAGTCCATCGTCGCTGCACCGTCATGCGTTTCGCCGATTTTATGCACTTTACCCGTATAGAACAAAATACGTTCTGTCGTGGTCGTCTTACCGGCGTCGATGTGCGCCATGATACCAATATTCCGCGTAACGTCAAGAGAAAATTCTCTCGGCATCGAAATTCCTCCTTTTGCAAGGCTGTCTGGTAGCCAGCCTTACCCATTGCTTCACTCTTGTAAAAACTTCTATCAAATTCGCGGATCTTTCGATACGCGTCTTACCATCTAAAATGCGCAAACGCTTTGTTCGCTTCTGCCATTTTGTGAGTGTCTTCCCGTTTTTTCACAGCCGAGCCTGTCCCGTTCATTGCATCCAGAATTTCTGCTGCAAGACGTTCTTTCATGGTTTTCTCTCCACGCGTTCTCGAATAAGTAGTCAACCAACGCAGGCCCAAGGTCTGTTTTCTTTCCGGGCGCACTTCAATCGGCACCTGATACGTCGCACCACCAACACGGCGTGCCTTGACTTCCAGTACAGGCATAATATTTTCCAATGCTTCCTGGAACACTTCCAATGCATCCCGTCCAGTTTTCTCCTGGATGATATCAAATGCCTGATACACGATTTTCTGTGCCACACCTTTTTTACCGTCAAGCATAATATTATTGATAAGTTTTGTCACCAATTTACTATTGTAAACCGGATCTGCCAAAACATCTCGTTTTGCTACATAACCTCTTCTTGGCACTGTATCTTCCCTCCTTCATTAATAAAATGATCTCACAGGTACTCGAAAAAAATCTTTTTCGCTCGTGCCGCTACATTTTCAGGATCTATAATCAATGTATAGTAATCCGCAGCCGCACTGTTAAGTCCTACTGTGGTAATAATCATCTCAATTGTTCTGAATAAGCTGCTATTATTTTTTTGCAGCTTTCGGTCTTTTTGCACCATATTTGCTTCTGGACTGGTTCCGGTTTGCAACGCCCTGCGTATCCAAGCTACCGCGAATAATGTGGTATCTTACA
>CALLNG010000578.1 GCA_938005345.1 uncultured Clostridia bacterium | reverse complement strand
GCCTAATTGCCTCAACCATATGCTGCATTAAACCTACAAAATTTACCATGCCCTCTGTTCCTCCCTATCTTTTGGTTTCCCTTAAAATAATAGCGATGGATTGACAATTCCTCCGCTTCCATTTGCATGTTTTAATTTGCCTGGGTACATCGCAATGATACACTGGCACTCGCGATATCCCTGCTGCGGCGAACCAATTTCCACTTTGTCGGGTGTGATGCCGATTAACATACCATTTTCAACACCTACCCCACTATAGGGGATCATTCTCAGCCGTGTAGTCCAATCATAAGATAACTGTTCATACAGCTCCTCTACATGATATTGTTCAAATAACGTATACACTTCCGGCGGCAAGAGTGCACGCAAACGGCATAGCTCCACAACCGCTACGGCCCGCCCCGTCAATGGGTCTTTTAGCTGGTTGCCAGTATCCAGCAGCACATCTGTCTGCGCCGTCTTTTCTCCATAAGTAATACGCAGTTTTCCCAGTAACCCCTGGCGCATAAGAAAGCTCTTTAGATATTTGACAACCACCGTTACAGTAAAAAGCACTGCCGCCGCAGTTACTAATAGCAGCTTCCATGGTAAATTAAAATAAATACTACCGTTTGACACTACCGTTCCCAAATCACTTCCAAGCCCCGTAAAATAAATAAGTCCCGTAATTCCGCCGCCAAACAAAAAACTGGTTACATAAAAAATGAGAATCGCCCGCAGCAGTTCCCGCCAAGTTTTTACCCAAAAAGCGATACAAACCATAATAACAGAAACTGCAACCTTTGCGATCAGCACATACATCGGGGAAAGCTGTGGAAAAAAAATACAGACCGCATAAATTCCACCAACGATTGCAGCAATCCATATCCGCCACCACTTGGTACGTACACCGGCAATTTTCGTGCTGCACCAGAGCAGCATGCCATCTATCATGACATTTATAACAAACAATACGTCAATATAGACTATCGGCATACCATATCCTCCACTTCTCATTCTCTCCCCATTGCTTGACAGAGTTTCATTATACCACTTTTTACCAATAATTTTTGTAGAATTTTGCGGTTCCTTGCACTTTTTTTTGCTGTCTCACTAGGCTTTTTGTCGAAAAAAAAACCGCTATAGACGAAATTTCTTCCGTCCATAGCGGCCGTTTTCTCTTTAGTGGTTAGTCATTAATAACAATCAAGGTTGCTTCATAGCTGCCATTTGCCGGCGCGCAGAATGCCGTAATATTATCTCCTACTTGGATATTGCGCACCCCCAATGTGCTGCCTTCTTTTGTAGTAACTTTTGCGTCGGTAACAAAGATCAACTCATTGACACCTTCCAATTTAACATATCCGTATGAGGTGTTAACATATTCTACTGTTCCATTGATTGTAGAATTCTCTCCTACTGCAGAAACAGTAATGGATACTACTGTACTGCCCTCAATTTGCACTGCGACCTTATCACCCAACCGCAAATCATATACATCCGCTTGTGCATCATTACGCTTAATTTCCGCCGTGCTCTTCAAATGGTACTCATGTTCGGTTCCATCCTGCTCACGAATCGTCATCATGGGGTCCTCTGTATCAATCACAATTTGCACAATGCTTCCCTGCACATTCTGCTGTTTACTGGTGGCCTCAATCTTCGTCACCACACCATAGGTTAGTGTCAGTGTCACGCTGTCGCCCACGACCACATTTGATAAATCAGTAGATTTTCCATTTTTTCTCACTTCCACATCAGAAGCTACTTGATATTCTGTAACAGTTGTATTACTTGTTATACTCAGCATATATTCCGGAAGCAGCCGGATATCTTCTACGGTTCCATTTACTGTTTTCTGTTTGTCTTCTGCACGGATTTCAACAATTTCCCCTCCCTGCAAAGTCAGTGTCACACTGTCCCCCTCTGCCAGGTCATTGATGGTTTTTTTAGCGTTGCTTCCTTTATAAATTGCTGCGCCGCTCGCCAACGTATACTGTGCAGATTCACTGGTAATAGGGTCTTTTATGTAAACAAGGGTTTTCCCTGTT
>CALLNG010000577.1 GCA_938005345.1 uncultured Clostridia bacterium | reverse complement strand
TAAAGCAAATGTTTGGACAAGTTTCCAGACTTTTGGCAAAGCCGCTTAGCACAGCGGAAGCGGAGACGCTATTTGGATTTTATGACTGGCTGGGGTTACCTGCTGATGTAATTATATTATTGGTGAGTTACTGTGTATCTATTGGAAAGAAGAATATGCGGTATATTGAAAAAGTTGCGCTAAATTGGGCGGATAACGATATTAATACATATGAAAAGGCAGAACGGAACCTCAAACAAAAGCAGGAAAACAACAAAAAAATTAATCATGTGAAAAAAATCATGGGGATTTATGACCGGCAGTTACAGGATTCGGAATTAACCTATATTAAAAAGTGGCTGTATGAATACAAAATGCCCTTTGATGTGATTCAGCTCGCCTGTGAAAAGTGTACTTTGAATACAGGAAAAATTTCTATACCATATATTACAGGGATTTTAGAAAATTGGAAAGAAAAAGGGATTCAAACCTTGCAGCAAGCTAAGGAAGATGATATGGCGTATCAAAAGAAAAAAAGTACACAAGAAACGGTATTGCCTAAAAACAAAGGGACAAAATTTACGAATTTTCAGCAGGATAAACTAGATTTTTCAGAATTGGAACGCCGGGCATTAGCAGGAAGAAATGATGGAAAAGGGTGAGGAAAGTGCGGTACAACAAAGAACTGTATAGTAAAGTGCGGCGGGAGTTTGATGCGAAGCGTTTGAACCATTTGAATGAACTGGATAAGAGGCGGGAAGAGGTTTACCAAAAGTGTCCCAGAATTTGTGAAATTGACCAGGAAATTGAGAGAAATGGTATGATGCTAGCGCAACTGGCAATCCGGGGACAACAGAATGTAGAGGAGTTGGCACAGCAATTAGCGCGCAAAAATGCTAGGTTGGTAGATGAAAAAAAGACGTTGCTGCATACCAACGGTTTTGCAGAAGACTATATGACAAATGTTTGGGACTGTGCCATATGTGAGGATAAGGGAGAGGTGGAGTTTTCGTATTGTGATTGCTTTCAAAAACGGATGCTGCAAAAGGCATATGAACAGTCCAATATGGCACGGATGCTGCAGCAGCAAACTTTTGCAAATTTTCGCCTAGATTTTTACAGTGACCGGCCGGAGGACGGACAGGAAGGCGTTTCGCCGCGTGCCCAAATGGAATTTATTGCAGGGCAATGCCGCCAGTTTGCGCAGCAATTTGAGCAAGAGGAGCAAAGAAGCCTATTTATGTTCGGTCCAACTGGACAGGGAAAAACATTTTTATCCAGTTGTATTGCAAAAATGGTGATGGACCGGGGATACACCGTTTTATATCAAACGGCAGGGACCTTATTTTCCAAGATCGCGGATAGTAAGTTCGCTTCTTATGATGCGCCGGTGAAAGTCGATGTGGAAAATCTCTACCAATGCGATTTGTTGATTATTGACGATGTGGGAACAGAAGTGATTACACAATATACGGTATCCGTGTTTTTTGAACTGCTTAACAGCCGCATGGTAAGCGGGAAAAAGATGGTGTTAAATTCTAATTTGTCCTTGAAGGAATTGCAGGACATTTATTCTCAACGAATTGCTTCGCGGATTGCAGAATTTGAAATTTTGAGGTTCATTGGGAATCGGGACATTCGGCTCATGAAGTAGCAGGAGGACATGGGGACAGAATGCTGCCGAATAAGAGGAAATGGGAACCATGGAATATGAATTAACTGAGTGGATAGAGCGGTTTCCGGTTATTTTGATGGAAGGAGCCCTAGGAGAACACATTAAAAAAGATATTTGCTTTCAGTGGAAAGTCCAATTGCGCTGGCTGCACTTGTTGATACAGTTTGCGGACGTGAGACTCTGAAGTAGTTATGGCAGGAGTATGGCGCGTTCATACATACCATCTGCCGTATTTAGCGGCAACGCCAACAAGACCGGCAAATCAGGAGCGGATACAATGTATTGGAGAAGATGTTTCCTCGCTGTCGCGGAATGCTGCGTTGCTGCTGGAAGTAAAAGCGGATGCTAAGGGGCCGGAGGCTGATGGGCGGCCTAATGGGGCAAGGGCGGTGCTTATACCGGAAAAGGATGGATGCGAAAGGAAGAGGCATATCGGTTTCATAGCTGGTAAAATAATCATGTGCGGTAAAGTAACACAAAATTTTAACAGACAGTAACCCTCACGATTCTCAAAAACAAGGACAAATAAATAGATTTTTTGAGAATTATATGGTAAAATACGATTGCAGACCAATCGGAATTTAAAGGTGTTAATAATGAAAATAAGAAATACAATATATTTAGTCTGTTTTATGTTTTTATTGGTTTTGGGCTTGGCAGGCTGTTCTTCAGAAGATGCTGAAAAAACTGATAATTTAATATCAACTCAAAATATGAAACTGATATATGGAGAGACAATATCTCCAAACAAGGAATATGTTAAAAACGAAGAAGATATTGTAAATTACACTGTAGAAATATATCAAGATGAAGATAATATGATTTTAGTTAAATCAAAATCAAATTCTGAATTTTTTGAGCCACTGCAATATGAATTTGAATTTGATACGAGTGTCACAAAATCAAATGTAGATATAGAATGGACAACATTGATGGGGAACAGTACTCCAACAGAGAATGACCAGCTAAGCATAGCTTATGTGTCTATTTCAGAAAATGGAAAAGATTTAAGCACGATAAAAATCAGCTTTGTTAACCGAGGAATTGAGATTATTGAGGATACATTGGAATAGAAATGGTTCGTTGAAAATCCTTGCGTTTTTATAAAGGAGAAATAAATGGATGCGATTGGTTCTTCAACAAAATTAACATTGCTTTTTGTTTTTATTGCTTGTTTGCCAATTATTTTGTTGATTTTTTCAACAATCATATGGACTTATAACCACTATAAGCGTTTATCTTCTGCTGTATATATTATTGATATAGTTCTCACATTATTTATTTTATTGATCGATATTGCTAATTTAGTATCAAACTTTCCGTGGAGAAATACCATATATCATCTTTGTATATGGAATTTTATTTCTTTTATTATAGGCATGGGATGTTTGATTATCAGTGTAGTTTTCTATTATAAAAATAAGGCGGTTAGCAATGCTTTTATTAACATTTCCACGATATTGTCTTTGATTGTTGGGTGTATCATATTAAAAATGACAAATATGTAAAACCGTTTACCAATTTCCCGTTCATTAAGTAGATAGCAAAAGCCCCTTAAACTGAACTGTCTCAGTAAAAACGTAAAATAGAAAAACAGCACCTTCAATGGTATAATGAAAATAAAAACCATAGAAGGTGTTTTTCTATGTCTGGAAAACAAGAATAAAACATTACCCTGACAATAGAAAAGACGAAGTATGTTTAAAGCAGCATGATGGATAATCTGTATGTGCATTGAGAAAAAATATGGAATTAGTCATGCAGCAATATATTTATAGAATCATCAAAGACTTCAATTTAAAACAAAACTACCCCATATGGAAAACGATGTCAATATGTTGCTTAAAATTTAATACTAAATGCTATAGAGGATGCTACGCAATCTGGGACAGCTCAAACAGTCTGCTACTTTTTTGCAAAATAATTAAAAAGGATTGGAATCAAAGCATGCAGCGTCATTTTCATTTTCTTTACAGAAAATATTGATTTTGGGTTGCATGAAAAACAAGTTTGTACTATAATAAAAAGAAGACCTTGTTTCAAGACAGGAAAATGCTGGAAGGAGAAATAGGAAAAGGATGTGAATCCATGAAGACAGTCGATATATTAGGGGTACAAGTCGCATCATGTACGTTGGTACAAGCGCGGGAAGCCGTGTTTAACATGTTACAGGAGGACAAGCTACACATGGTGTTTACACCTAATTCGGAAATTGTAATGCTGGCGAGAAAAAACAAACCGTTTCAAGACATTTTGAATCGGGCTGATTTGTGTACAGCGGATGGAATTGGTGTTGTATATGGGGCAAAATTGCTTGGTACGCCGATACCAGAACGGGTAGCGGGATTTGATTTGCTGACAGATGTATTGCAGCATGGTGATGGGATTTCAATCTACTTGTTTGGCAGCAAACCGGGGGTGGCAGACAAGGCCAAGAAAGAAATTCTGCACCGTTTTACAGGGATAGAAATAGTCGGCGTGCAAAACGGGTATTTTGACGAAAAGCAGGAACAGGCCATTATAGCGGATATTAGGGAAAAGAGACCGGATATACTTTTGGTTTGCCTCGGAGCGCCCAAACAGGAAGAATGGATTTGGCGGCACCAGGAAGAGCTTGGCGCCAAAGTGGCTATGGGGCTCGGCGGTAGTTTGGATGTTTTAGCAGGTGAGGTCAAACGGGCTCCGGAATTTTTCATCAAGCTGGGGCTGGAATGGCTGTACCGTTTGCTAAAAGAGCCAAAGCGCATCATCCGTATGATGGCATTACCGCACTTTTTGTTGGTTGTTTTAAAGGAAAAATGGTCGGGAGGAAAGCGGCAATGAGAGTTGAATTATTGGCATATACCCCGCAGCCGGAAAAAGTAGTTGCGGCAGCAGCAAAATTATGCTATTCCAGCAGCGGTGTGGAAGATATTATGGAAGGGCTGGACGAACAGAAGACCAAAAAATTTTTGGATAATCTTATGGATTTGGGGCATGAAAGCCCATTGGAACATATGAGTTTTACGTTTGGAATTGAAGGGGTGAGCCGGAGCTTTTTGGCACAAATAACCCGCCACCGCATTGCTTCTTACAGCGTAAAATCTCAGCGGTATGTCAACGAAAGTCAATTTGCGTTTGTTACACCGCCTGAAATTGAGCAGGATGAACAGGCACGCGCTATTTTTTGGGAGGCAATGCGCCAGGACGCGGAGCAGTACAATCGGTTAGCGGATATTTTGAAGAAGAAACATAAACAAACGTTTTTAAAGGCCGGCATGGGTGAAAAAGAAGCAGAACGAAAGGCAGAAAAAAAGGCGATTGAGGACGCGCGGTATGTTTTGCCAAACAGTTGTGAAACAAAAATGGTTGCTACATTTAATGCACGCAGCTTGTTGAACTTTTTCAAACACCGGTGTTGCAACCGGGCGCAGTGGGAAATTCGTGCCTGTGCCGTGGAAATGCTGCGGCTGGTGAAACAGGTGGCGCCAACGG
Source organism: uncultured Clostridia bacterium (assembly GCA_938005345.1). GTDB lineage: Bacteria > Bacillota > Clostridia > RUG12999 > RUG12999 > JAAWTG01. The sequence goes on along the minus strand of CALLNG010000577.1, from coordinate 616 downwards.
TGTTTGCCCAGGCGGGGCCGCCGTGTTTGAATGGCCCTTGTCCCGAAGGGAAAATGAGCTGCGGAGAGGCGAAGCAGATGCGGGAATTTTATGCAAATTTGTAAGAGGAGTTGTTTGGGGTGGGCAAGCTGATTGTCATAGAAGGATTGGACGCCAGCGGGAAGGAGACGCAAACCGCCCGGCTGTTTCATACGATAGCTGAAGCTGGAATTGTGGTGAAAAAAGTATCTTTTCCAAACTATGAGAGTGATTCTTCCGCCTTAATCCGTATGTATTTGTCGGGAGAATTTGGCAGTAATCCCTCTGATGTTAATGCATATGCTGCTTCTTCATTTTATGCAGTAGACCGCTATGCTTCCTATAAGATGGAATGGGAATCTTTTTACCAGCAAGGCGGTATTGTGTTGGCGGACCGGTATACTACGTCTAACATGATTCATCAAGGTTGCAAAATAGAGGACACAACGGAGCGTGAGATATATTTATCTTGGCTTATGGAATATGAATATTTCCGGCTTGGACTACCGCAGCCGGACCTTGTGCTCTTTTTGGACATGCCGCCCTCAGTGGGTATGAAACTGATGGCGGGCAGGCATAATAAAGCCGGTGGTGCGTC
>CALLNG010000576.1 GCA_938005345.1 uncultured Clostridia bacterium | reverse complement strand
TGCCTCTTTCCAAAGCAACCATTGCGGTTGTGGTTCTGTTCTATGCGGTAGGACAGTGGAATTCCTGGTTCAATGCATCCATTTACATAACGGACCGCGGCATGTATCCGTTGCAGCTGGTTTTGAGAGAAATCTTGATAACCAATGAGACGTCTGCGATGCTGGAGGATGCGACTGTGGCGGATGCGGCGCAAATTAGTGAAACCATTAAATATGCGGTTATTGTTGTGGCGACGGTGCCTATTTTATGTCTGTATCCATTTTTACAAAAGTATTTTGTAAATGGTGTTATGATAGGAGCAGTGAAAGAGTAATTTCGTTTGCAAGAAAGGGGGAGCCCATGGCAGTTTTTCAATTTGAAAACGGCTTGCCGCCGGAGTTGGAAGTGCGCGGCGGCACAGCCGTTATTACGAGTGAGCAATATAAACAGGGGACGCATAGTCTCATGTGGACCTATCAGCCGGGAGATGAGTTGGTATTTCATGTACCCATTGGATATAAAGAAATTACCGATGGACAGATTAATGCGACGCGGTATGGCTGCGGACTGTATTTATTTGGGGATGGGTCAGATGGGTCGCTGGAAATGAATTTCTTAAAACAAGGGAATATTTGCACACATTTTAAAATTAAGCTGGGATTTAACGGATGGAGAAGTATCACAGCCGGCTTTGACAGAGATATGGACGGTCATGCGGAAGTTGGAATGGACTGCCTAGTAATCAAAGCGGATGGAACCGGTACTATATTAATTGATGAACTGGTGACAGCTAACCGGATTGATTACCGGTATATTATGGCGAGTTATCAACTGCCGGATTTTTCTGTGAAGCTTGCGCCTATCATCACGAAGTGGGAATTGAAAAAAGAATTCATTTTGCCACAGGACTGCCCAGAGGATATTGACGTGATTACCAATAGAATGTGCCGCTATATCTTGGCTGAGTTTCAAAATGATGGGGTGACAAAGGAAAGTTTACTGGAGCGGATAGCAGAGTTTGACATTTCGGAAGGCCCTATGGGGCTTCGGGGAAAACGAATCGAGCATCCGCCGCATCGGAATCTGCTCAGCGGTTTGCCGGAGGAGCAGGAGGACGATTATATTCCACTGAGACAAGTGTCAGATTTGTTGCAGGATATTGCACTATTTTATACCCAAAATCCAGATGAAGAATTGGAGAAAGATTATGTTCTATTGCTCCGGTTTCTGATGGTGCAGGGTTATGCCGATGGTAGTACAATGGGACACCATATGCTGATGGATTACGGGATGCGCCCATTTTACAATACGTTTCTGCTTATGAAACGTACGATTGAAAAAGCGGGATTAGTAAAACCACTTTTCGAGGCACTCCGTTGGTTTTTGCATATTGGAAACCGGGGTTTTTTGGAAGGGCAACCAATGGAACATTCTTCCGCAGATGATTTTAACAATCTGTCGCAGGGAACGCTGGCTACTATTTTGTTATTGGAAGATAAAAAAGAAAAGGGAGCATGGCTCCGTGCTTATATTGCATGGATTACTTTTAACTTGAACTATACCCAGGGCTTACTGGATATGTTGAAGGAAGATGGATGTATTTATCACCATTGTGGACACTACTTGGCCTATGGACAAGGCGCCCTACAAGGCCTTGCGCCGGTAATATTCGCGGTGACGGGAACCGCGTTTGATGTTCCAAAGGAAAATTGGTACAATATGAAACGGGTATTGCTCGCCATGCGGTTTCAGTGTAATACGCTGGATTATCCCATCGCTTTGTCGGCGCGCCACCCCACTGGTAAGTGGTGGCTGGCCACACGTCCCTATAAATATTTTGCGCTCAGTGCGCTGGAGCGCGGAGAAACGGATATGGCAGGTGTATATTTGAGACTACACCCAGAGCTACAAGATGAATTTGACAGGACTTTGGCTGCAGCGGGGAAAGCGGAACCAGAGCCGGAGGGCAACTGTTCTTTCCCCTATGCCTGCGCAAATGTGCACCGTAGGGGAGATTGGGCGGTTGTGTCAAAGGGTTTTTCCAAATATCTCTGGGGAAGTGAATCCTATCTTCCATGCAACCGGTACGGGCGTTACCGCTCTTATGGCGTAGTAGAATTGGTACATAAAACAGGTATTCAAAAGGGCGGTTTTTCTCATGACGGATATGATTGGAATCGTTTTCCTGGAACAACTTCTATTATCACGCCGTGGGAAGAACTCAAAACGAGAGTTTACAGTTTGGATGATAAGAGCGGATTTGAAGAGATGTTAATCAGCGACCAAGCGTTTGCTGGAAGCACGACGTTGGAAGATAACGGAATGTTTTCCATGATTTTAACGGAACATCCAAAATACAATGGTTCCTTCCGTGCATACAAGACGGTGTGCATGAAGGACAATTTTATCCTGCTGATGGGCAGCGGTATTCAGGACAAGAGCGAGTACGAGACGGAAACCACCATGTTTCAAAATTGTATTTGTGCTGACGATTTGCCCGTTTTAGTAAACGGCAATCCCTATACGGGAACTTTCGTCTCGGGAGACCATGACGTGATTACAGACAACCGGGGCCATATGTATTATCCACAAAAGGGAATGAAAATACGGCTTAAAAGCGGATTGCAGCATTCGGAAAGCTCAACGGGAAGCGGTCCGACGGAAGGTGAATTTGCGGTCGGCAGCATTCTGCATGGATGCAGCCCAAAAGACGAGAAATACGTTTATGGAATAGGATTGGATGGAGCAGCGCCCGAACCGTATCACATTGTACAGCAGGATGAAAAAGCCCATGCAGTTTATCTGGGAGATACGCTGTACATCGCGATGTTTGCGCCGTGCAGTGTGGAAGGCATATCCTCCGACATTCCAATTCTTATCATGCTCAAACGTCAGGATGGTGTTACAAAGATATCAGTGTGTAATCCGGATTTAGGACTCTACGAGCAGGATCCTTCTCAGTATGATGCTACAGGAAACCGAATCGAGGTCAGCATTTATTCAAGAGACTGGATTTTTAACGAAGTAGGTGTGAAAGAGGCGAACATTCGGATTTGCAGCGAGAAATATACACCAGGCACGGAAGAAAACGGCAATGGTAAATTGGATATCAACATGCAGCTTAAGGGCGGAACGGTATATCAATTTGAATTGGAATAACAGAATAGAACGGAAAAGAAGGTGTTTTACAGTATGTTAAAAAAATTAGTAACGGCGCTGATGGTATCTTGTATGTTGGTGGCAGTATTCCCGGCAGCAGCAGTGGAATTTACAGATACCATCAGTACGGAATATGAAAAAGCAATCGCGATTGTATCAGATTTTGGGTTTATGGAAGGCTATCCAGATGGCACGTTTCAGGCATCGGAACCGATAACGCGCGCAGAGTTTGCAGAAGTTGTCATTCGAATGTTGGGAATGGATACAGATGATGCAATAATGGGGACGCAGCCTTATTTTTATGATGTGCCCTCCAGCCATTGGGCGAGCGGATGTATCAATGCGGCGGCGGCCATGCAGATTATTTCCGGAGACCCAGGAGGCTATTTCCGGCCCGATGATAATATTACCATGGCGGAAGCCACCAAAGTGTTGATTCATGTATTAGGATATGAATACTTTGCGCAAAGCAACGGCGGTTACCCGGGTGGGTATATTATGCAGGCGTCTACGACGGGACTAAGCCGCGGAATATCGGCAAACCAAAACGAGAACATTACGCGGGCACAAACGGCGCAGTTTTTGTATAACGCCATGGATATCCCAATTTTGCAAAGCGTATCTTTTGGAGAATCTATCGAGCTTCGCAAAGAGGACGGTATCACATTTTTAAGTGAATATCATGACATTTATAAAGGCAGAGGCGTTGTCACAGCAAATGAATATACAAAAATCAATGGCGAGTCCAGCGTAAATGAAGGTATGATTGAAATAGAAGGCGAACAGTATTATGTAGAAGGTACTAATGCCGGAGACTTGCTAGGACAAAGAGTAGAGTTCTATTATGCTGATAATCCTCGAGACGATGAAAAAGTGTTAAAAGCAATTTTACCTCTAAATAATGCGATTTATGAAATAATCGGTGAGGATTTGACAGCGGATTCGACAACAGGGCAACTACAGGTTATCCGGGACGGGAAAAAAGAGCGGTATAGTGTGGCGCTAGACGCCAATATCATCTATAATGGAAAATATGACGGAAAAATGATTAATGCATCCATGGATGAATTTATGAGCGATACCACAAAACTCAAATTGATCGACAATGGGAATGACGGTATCATTGATGTGATTTTTATGACCCAGTACCAGAATGTGGTAGTCAGCGGCGTAAATGTAGAAAATCAAATGATTAGTTTCCTGTTTGACCAGCCTACCTTACACTTAGACGACTCTTCCATCAATTATACGATTACGAAAAAATCTGGTGCCGCCGCTTCGTTAAGCGACCTACAGGCAAGAACCTTGCTTTCTATAGCAAAAAGCCGGAATTTTGACGATGAAACGGCAAACAGCAGAATGGTTGAGATTGTCATTTGCGATGATATGATAAGCGGTACAGTCACAGCAATTGGAGACGATTTTGTCACTTTGCAAACTGTGGTTAACAAAGAAACAGTGGAAGTCGATTACCGCGTTTCTTCCCAATTTATCAGTGAAAATGGCACTGTGATACAAAATGGATTCCGGGGTGCATTCCATGTTGATTTGAATGGAAAAATTGGATTTTTTGACCAGACGGGAAGTTCCTCAAGAAAGTTTGGATATATTTTAGCAGCTGGCAAAGAAGGGGCAATGTCCACCAATTATGAAATCAAATTGCTTACAAGTGCTGGAGTGGTAGAATACTTTAAAACATCCACTCGCGTTGTAGTGGATGGAACCGCTAGATCGGGCGAAGAAATGTACCGGATACTCCAGGACAATACCCAAGAAGTGGATGAAATTAAATTGATGGTACGGTATAGTACCAATGCATCCAATGAAATTAATTATATTGATACCTTGTCGCCAAACAGTGATCAGGATGTGGATGCATTAACAGAAGAAAAGATCACAGCTTCCGGCGGTATGCGTTACCAAAGCCAATCTAAGATGCTGGTAAGCTACAGCGACCCAACACGCTACATTATCGATGACAGTGTGACCGTCTTTGTTATTCCGGAAGGAAATGTGGATGATGACGAATATAAAGTATATGGAAGTTCGTATTTCGTCAATCAGTCGTATTATGGAAATCCTACGAGCGGAGAGACGTTTACCATGTATAATGTCAAAGACTCCGTACCGGCGGCTATTTCCATGCTGGTGCAAAGCGTTGCAGTCGGTATAGGCGGAATTGATGTGGGGCAGGATCCAATGGGCATTGTCATGAAAAAGAACCGGGCAGTCAATGAAAATAATGAAAACTATACCAATATCGTTGCCTATATTAATGGAAAAGAAACGCCTATTTCCATCACGGAAAACACCAAAATTGTGCGGAAAGATGAAAATGGTGAAATAGTTAATACCCGCCCTGGCAGCACAGAACTGCTAACGCCGGATGATTTGGAATTTGGAGATTTATTCCTATATGATATGGATGCACAAAACCGTGCAAGCATCATATATAAAATGAATAATACTCCTGTTTGGGATTATTCTTCTACTGGCAGCCAGCGGTATACGGTTTCGGGTATGAGCGGCTATGAGGAAGTGATTATTGGTTCCGTCCGCAAAAAAGACAACACCGCGCTCGGAATTGATGTTTCGCTGGAAAAATA
>CALLNG010000575.1 GCA_938005345.1 uncultured Clostridia bacterium | reverse complement strand
TGCAATCAGATTCCAGAAATTTTGTCCATGAAAACGCAACCTGTCCATGCAGTAAACGATGATCAATTCGCAACAGCTTTATCATATTACTTACCTCTTACTTTCTGAGCAGCCTTCACAATCTCTCTTACATGCTCTTGAGAAACTTCTCCTTCATCCCTATAGTTATCTTTGAAATAACTACCGACAATAGCGCCGTCTGCATATGCAAACTGCTTTGCCATATTTTCGGGAGTTACACCTGCGCCCACAATCAACGGGAAGTCTCCAATACCGTTGCGGAATTGTATAATCTTATCGAGTGAGGTTTCCTGTCCTGTGGCATCCTGTGTAACACAGATAGCATCACATCGCTGCATTGCAATCTGCAAATCCTCTTCAATGCTATTTCGTGATAAAACTGGCTGATATTTAAACCGTACACCGCCTAACACCATCCCCTGATAGCGTTCACGGTACAGTTTGAAGAATGCATCCAAGGTTGCTTCATCACGCGGTTTAACATGTCCGACCACTGAATCCAACTGTACAAAGCTTGCACCATATTTTTCAGCTAATTCAAACCCCATGGGATCTACATTCAGACAATTCACGCCATACGGAATAACAAGGTTTAGCTTTGAGATATAATCAAGCGCCATTTCCATATGCCGATAATTCCCAAAATAATTTTCAACTATAATGCAGTCCACACCATTTTCAGCATAGATTGCAATTTCTTCTTTAAAGCGTCTAACAATATCTTCATCACTTGTCCCTTTCAGATGAAGCATTGCCAATATCGGTTTTTCATTTTTAAATAAATTTAGAAATTTTCTATTCATACTTTCTCCTTTAAAATTCTTCCCTTTCGCATTCTTTTGACTGCTGAGTAAACTGTATACCACTTTTTGCATCATGCAGGATTTGCTCGATATCTGTTTCGTTTAAAGGTGCAGGATGCTCCAAACATACGGAAAGCAGCATGTTTAGATTCATCCCTGAAAATAATCGAACATTATCAAGCTTTGTGCATAAATACATTGCTGTAAAGACACTGGCACCATATAAATCAGTCAAGATTACATATTCTGTATTCATATGTGCGGCAATTTCCTTTTTCAATTTCCTACCGTAGTCCTCTGCAAGACCGCCGGGCTGTAGAGAATAAATCTCAACATCAAATGGAAGCTTTCCAACAATCATTTTTGCTGTATCATATAATCCGCTCGCTAATCCTCCATGTGACGCTAACACAATTTTTCTTTTCATATTCCATCCTCCAGTTGTATTATATTGTATTAACTAACGACATTCTAACATGTCATGTAACCGCTGTCAAGTACTGTATAAAAAAAGGTGACCGCTATATTTAAAAAATATGATGAAATAATACTATCTGTGATTGCGTTCACACGTAGAATTCATTATAATGAACATAGTGTTAAACGGAATGATAGGATTTATAGGAGGGCCCATGCAGGAAATCAAACAATTAAATGCAATCACACTGCAGGAACAGCTATATAATGAATTAGCTACGCAAATAAAGAGTGGAAAGTACAAACCGGGAGATCGCATCCCTCCTGAATTGAAGCTGAGCGAGATATATCGCGTAAGTCGTGTAACTGTACGAAATGCTATACAACAGCTTGTCAACGAGGACCTACTTATCAAAAAGCATGGAAAAGGAACCTATGTGAAAACACAGGTTTACACAGAGGAATTCTTCTCAGGTGGAAGTTTTACAGATACATGCTTGCGAATGAAAGCCAAGCCTTCAACACAGATTATAGAAAGTACCGTATGCCATGATGAAACTGAAATAAATACGATTTTTGGTACAACTGCACCGTTGATTCGAATAAAACGCGTACGTCTTGTGGACGATGTACCATGTATTGTCGAAGTCGATTTTTTTCCCGACTCATTTCAATTCCTATTAAAGAAAAAGCTGGAAAAAACGTCTCTTCTACATCTCGTCACAAAAGAAACTGGCATGCATCCGGCGAAGTTTGAGGATTATTTTAAAATTATATTTGCAACCAAGGAATTTGCAAAGCAATTAAATTGTATTGTGGGAACTCCTCTTTTGGAAGTAACCCAGACAGTCTTAACACCTGATAATTCTATTATCTATGTGAATAAGCAATATATATT
>CALLNG010000574.1 GCA_938005345.1 uncultured Clostridia bacterium | reverse complement strand
GAACGGCTATGGAATCCGTTACCAAAAGGGGTTGTTTCGTCAGCATTTCGAAGATGGCTTTCAAAAAGAAGAGGGGGATGACTGGCTTGAACAGATAGAACCCTGGTCTATCTGCCGCCCTCAAGACGCTGTTTTGGTACATTTTGCCGGTGAAACAGTTCGCGCAGTTCCCTACGATATGCCTATTATTGGTTTTAAAAGCGACTGCATCAATACCCTTCGCCTTTGGCAAAGTGAAGCGGTTTGCGATTTTGATTTTTCCCTATTTCAGGCACAAAACTACGAAGACAGTCTTCAACAACGTAATGAAGCCGCTTATTTATGTATGACACTTTATCCAAGTGAGACTACAACAGAAGGGAAGCGGCTCCGACTAAAGCAGCAATATTTTCTCTGCAGTGCAACCATGCAGGATATTCTACGCCAATTCAAACAAAAACACGGAACAAACTTTACTACGTTTGCCCAAACATATACGGTTCATCTCAACGACACCCATCCTGTTTTAGCCATTCCAGAACTGATTCGACTTTTAGAGTCTCAGGAAAATCTCTCGTTTGATTCTGCACTTGCCATAGCACGTGATACTTTTGCCTATACTAACCATACACTGATAGAAGAAGCGCTGGGAACATGGGACTTTTCTCTTGTGGAAGATACTTTGCCGGAAATTGCGCGGGTAATACAGGAAATCCATCAGTTTATGCTTCGTGAACTCTCCTCCACAGACTCTATTCAAATTTTGCGTAATGGAACCGTTCATATGACCAATTTGGCTGTTTACTGCGCCTTCTCCGTCAACGGCGTTGCTAAATTACACTCCCAACTACTGCAGAAGGATCAAATGAAAGATTGGTATGAACTTTATCCAAACCGTTTTCAAAACATAACAAACGGGATTACCCCACGCCGCTGGATTGGTCTTGCTAATCCAGAGTTATCCGAGTTAATTACAACACTATTAGGTTCTGATACCTGGCTGAAGAATCTGGAGCGGTTAAAAGATCTGGAAAAATATGCGGATGATGAAGAGATCCTCACCGAATTTATGCAGATAAAAAATATAAAAAAGGCGCAGCTCGCTGGCGTTTTATTAGACCGTGAGCAGAATCTGCTAGATCCTACCTCTCTTTTTGATGTGCAGGTGAAACGCCTGCATGAATATAAACGCCAGTTGCTCAATGCTTTTTGTGTTCTAGCTATTTATTACCGCCTTAAAGCTGGTAAACTTCCTCACTTCCATCCTATGACCTGTATTTTTGGCGCAAAAGCAGCACCAAGTTATATTCGGGCAAAAGCTATTATTAAATATATTAATGAAGTGGCCACTCTTATCAACAGCGATCTTGACATACAGGGACAGTTAAAAGTGGTTTTTGTACAGAATTACAATGTATCCTATGCAGAAAAAATTATTCCGGCTGCTGATGTTTCGGAACAAATTTCGACTGCTGGCACCGAAGCGTCTGGAACAGGAAATATGAAAATGATGCTAAACGGTGCGGTTACCTTAGGCACTTATGATAGTGCTAGCCTTGAAATCGTTCAACAGGCCGGGTTTGAAAACAACTATCTCTTTGGCTGTCGGATCGATGATTTAGAGAAAATGGGAGGCCAATACCAACCCAAAAAATGGTACGATGACAATGCGGAACTTAAATTTGTGGTAGACACATTAATAGACGGTACTTTTGACGATGGCGGAACCGGTATGTTCAAAGATCTTTATGACTCGCTTTTGAAGGGAACAGCATGCCAAAGAGCGGATCAATACTACCTTTTTGCAGATTTTGAACCTTATCTTAATTCTCGCCTGGCAGTAAATTTTGATTATGGACAACCGCTATTATTTGCCCGAAAATGTTGGATCAATCTATGTAATAGCGGTTACTTTTCCAGCGACCGTACCATCAAAGAATACGCCAAACAAATCTGGAATCTATAGGTTACTAGTATTTGAGGTGTCTGTAGTTGACAGACACCTCAAATACTTTTTTTGAAAACTTTTTCTTTGGGCTTGATTTTTATACAGCTTTCCGGTATACTTAAAAGAAAGAACTTATGAAGGAAAAGAGGTGTCAACATATGAAAAAACTGCTTAAATTTTTCAGCGGGCTTTGTTGTCTATTTGCCTTAGCTTGCAGCGTTATCTATTTTTTGAGTACTTTAATGCCAGATTCGGAACAATAGTCAAACCTCTGATAGGAGCCCCGCCTATGATCATTCTAAACTGAAGAAAGGATGCTAAACGAATTTATGACAAAATTAACAAAAGCAAAGAATATTTGGATATCTGTAGTCGTTGCAGCTTGCATTGTTATGG
>CALLNG010000573.1 GCA_938005345.1 uncultured Clostridia bacterium | reverse complement strand
GAGATTCAAACGGCGCCCTATGCGAAAATGATAGTGCATAAACCGGTGCCCCAGAAAGAGATTCCCGGGTCGATTATTCGGGAAAAACGGGAGGAATAAACGTAGTATGGGCGATATCAAAGGAAAATTAAAGAATCTTCCGCGCCAGCCTGGGGTCTATCTGATGAAGGACCCTCAAAAAAATATTATCTATGTTGGAAAATCTAAATGTTTGAAAAATAGAGTTTCGCAATATTTTCATGCAACCCAGCCCAATCTAAAGGTACAGGCTATGGTGGACAATATAGCAGATTTTGAATACATTGTGACCGACACGGAAATGGAAGCATTGGTGCTGGAATGTAATTTAATCAAAAAGCATAAACCTTATTACAACATTCTGCTCAAGGATGGCAAACAGTACCCCTATATTAAGATAACAATGTCAGAAGATTTTCCGAGGATTTTATTGGCGCGAAAACAGGAAAAAGACCACAACCTTTATTTTGGCCCGTATACGGGGGGGATGGTGCGCGAAACAATGGATGTGCTGCGCAAGGTGTTTCAAATTCGGACTTGTAAACGGGTTCTGCCGCGCGATATTGGGAAAGAACGTCCCTGTCTGAACTATCACATCGGTTTGTGCAGTGCTCCTTGCGTAGGAGCAATTGGAAAGGATGAATACCGCCAAGCGTTTGAAGAAATTAAAAGCTTTCTAGACGGCCATGGTGACACACTAGTACAGCGGCTCAAAGTGAAGATGCAAACTTATTCCAAGGCGCTGGAATTTGAAAAAGCGGCGATGGTGCGGGATAAAATTCAAAAATTAGAAGGCTTATGGGAAAGCCAAAAAATTGTCAGTACCAAGGGGGAAGACCAGGATATAATTGCTGTTTGTTCGCATGGCTGGGTGGCAGATATACAGATTTTTGTGATTCGGGGAGGCAAAATAACCGGTAGGGAACAGATTTTACTGGAGCGTGTCATTGAAGAAACGGAACAAGAGGTAATAGGGCAGGTAATGGGGCAGTATTATGCAAATGCGCAGCCTGAGTCACTACCACGGCAGGTTTTGGTAAATGTGCAGCCAGCGGATAGCCAGTTACTAGAGGCTTTTTTATCAGATAAAAAAGGAATGAAAGTAACAATTCACAGGCCGCAGCGCGGAGAAAAATGGGAGCTTGTTAAAATGGCGGAAAAAAATGCGCAGCAGACCATTGATGACTATAATGCCAGGGCTATGGCTGATCGGGCGCGAAACCGTGCCGCGGTTAAAGAATTAGAGATGGTTTTGGGGATTTCACTCAAACGGGTGGAAGCCTATGATATTTCGACAACTGCAGGCGCTAATTCGGTGGGAAGTATGTGTGTATTTGAAGATGGCATGCCAGCTAATAGCGAATACCGACATTTTAAAATCAAAACAATACAGGGCACCGATGACTATGGATCCCTGCAGGAAGTGCTGACAAGACGTTTACAGCGGGCTACGCGGGAACGGGAAGAGGGTGAAAACCATGGCTTTGCACGGTTGCCGGATGCTATTTTTGCCGATGGTGGGATTGGTCAAGCACATGTGATTGAAGCGGCTGTACAAGCGGCAGGGATGCAGATACCAGTTTATGGTATGGTTAAAGATGATAGCCACCGCACACGGGCCCTTATTACATGCGATGGAGAAATTATTACACTCAGCCGGGAGGCATTCCGTTGGGTAGCACTTATTCAGGAGGAAGTGCACCGAATTGCTATCCGGTATCACCGAAAATCTAGAGAAAAGACCTCTATACGTTCTGAATTAGAAGAAATACCAGGAATTGGGAAAACGCGCCGGAAAAATTTACTCAAGGCATTTGGTTCTGTCAAAAAAATGCGGGAGGCAACCTTGGAGGAATTGGCAAAAGTGCCCGGGGTAGGACGAAGCGCAGCAGAAAATGTGTATCAATTTTTACATGGAGAAAACGGATAACATTCCATTTATTGGGAATCATAACAATACAAAACCAGCGCAGGAACTCCTTTTTGTGCAGAATCGGAAAGTTTGTACTATTTTTAACAATTTAGGTCAGAAAACAGTTGATTTTTTTAAAAAAACGAATATAATAATAGGAGGATGTACAGGAAAATGGTGGATGCCTGCATACGAAAACAATCAAACTGATAAAAGCTGTGAGGATAGCAGCAAAGGATATCCGGCGGCCAGAGAAAGCGCCTTTATGCGCGAACCGGGCGGCTGAAAGGAGACAGTGGACATATGTGGACAGTCGTATATATGGCGCAAAGTCAAGACTTTGTGCGGCAGCTTCAAGCCGTTTTGGAGGAAAATGGATTGATTGTAAAAGTGCGCCCTGTTTGTAAAGATGCAGAAAGCGGGCGTTTTGAGGTGCTTGTACCAGAATCAGAGATTGAACAAGCCCATGAGATTATCATCGAACAGGGATTCTAATTGAAGTCAATTTTGGCGTTGCCAAAATATGATATAGGAAATAGAGAGAAGAAAAGAACAGGAGTGGATTTGTGATGGAAACAGTGAAAACAATAGGGGTATTGACCAGTGGCGGTGACGCGCCTGGCATGAACGCAGCTATCCGGGCGGTAGTGCGTGCCGGTATTAATAGCGATATGCGGGTATTGGGTTTTCATAATGGGTACACAGGATTGATTAATATGGACTATAAGGAATTGGATTTGCGGGAAGTGTCTGATACGCTGCACCGTGGTGGGACAATCCTAGGTAGTGCACGTTGTTTGGATTTCAAAAACCCAGAAGTGGTAAGTGCGGCGGCAAAACAAACGAAAGAATCGGGCATTGATGGATTAGTAGTCATTGGCGGTGACGGTTCTTTCCGCGGCGCACGTGATTTGTCGCTGGCAGGGCTTCCGACGATTGGGCTGCCAGGTACCATTGACAATGATATTGATTGCACGGATTATACAATAGGGTATGATACGGCGCTCAATACGGTTGCAGATTGTATTGATAAAATTCGCGATACGACATTGTCACATAACCGTTGTACTTTTGTAGAAGTAATGGGAAAAGACGCAGGTTATATTGCGATATCTTCCGGTATTGCCGGTGGTGCCGAAGCAATATTGATTCCAGAAAAGAAATTTGAGATTCAGAGAGATATTGTACAAATGATTATGGATTGCCGCGCGCGCGGAAAATACCACTATATTATTGTTATTGCAGAAGGAATCGGCAATACACAGGAAATTGCGAAAAAGACGGAAGAACTTTTGCGGGTGGAACATGATATTGAACTGGAAACCAAGGTATGTATTTTAGGACATATTCAGCGTGGCGGACGTCCTACGGTAAAAGACCGTATTGTGGCGAGCCAGATGGGTGTACATGCAGTTGATTTGCTCAAACAAGGGATTGGAAACCGTGTTGTTGTGGAACGGGATGGGAAAATTTGTGATATGGATATTCTGGAAGGGTTGAATATGAAAAAAACGATTGATCCGGATATGTTACGCTTGGCAGATATTTTGTCCCTGTAAACAGAAACACAACGCCTGAAAAGCAGAAGAGGAGGTTTTTATGGTAGTTCGTAAAACAAAAATTGTATGTACCCTTGGGCCGGCAACAGATGATCCTAACGTAATGGAAAAACTGATGCGCAGTGGAATGAATGTGGCAAGGATTAATTTTTCTCATGGGACGTATGAAGAACAGCAAAAACGGATTGATGGATTCAAAGCAGTTAGGGAAAAATTGGATTTGCCGATTGCGTTGATGTTAGATACAAAGGGTCCGGAAATTCGAATCGGCGATGTAGCAGGCGGTGGTGTGCAGCTGGAAGAGGGACAGACATTAACACTGACGCCGGAGAAAATAGAAGGAACCGCAGAGCGGGTATCCATTGGATATCCATATTTGGCAGAAGACTTGCATGTGGATGACACAGTACTATTTGACGATGGATTAATTGTGTGCACCGTAAAAGCTATTAAAAAGAAAGAAATTCAGCTGCTGGTGCACAATTCTGCAGTGCTGAAAAGCAAAAAGAGCTTAAATATTCCAGGTGTGAGTATTAACATGCCTTATGTCAGCGAAGCGGACCGCCGGGATTTAGAATTCGGTATCCAAAATGACATTGACTTTGTCGCTGCGTCTTTTGTCAGAACACCCTATGATGTAATGGAAATCCGCAAAGTGTTAGAAGAACTTGGCGGCAATGATGTGGATATTATTGCGAAGATTGAAAATGGACAAGGTGTAGAAAACATAGATGAAATTATCAAAGCTAGCGATGGCATTATGGTAGCACGCGGCGATATGGGAGTAGAAATTGCTTTGGAGGAACTGCCCCATATTCAAAAAATGCTGATTGAAAAGTGCTATAAAGCAGGGAAAAAGGTTATTACTGCGACGCAAATGCTGGACTCTATGATTCGCAATCCACGTCCCACTAGAGCAGAAACTACAGATGTGGCAAACGCAATTTATGATGGTACAAGCGCTATCATGCTGTCTGGTGAAACTGCGATTGGGAAATATCCGGTACAAGCTGTGGAAACGATGTCTAAAATTGCGGTTTGTACAGAAATGAATATTAATTATAAAGAACGGTTTGAACAGGAAGCTGATTTGTCTACACCCAATGTGACAGATGCAATCAGTCATGCAACCTGTACAACGGCACATGATTTAGGTGCTGCAGCAATTATTGCAGTAACAAAAATGGGGAATACCGCCCGTATGATTTCTAAATTTCGGCCGGTTTGTCCTATTATTTCGCCGACAACTTCCGAGAAAATTTGGCGTCAGCTAAATTTGTCCTGGGGCGTTGTTCCGGTAAAAGGTGTCGAGAAATATACCACAGACGCACTGTTTGACTATGCAGTAGAGCTTTCCGTCGGTACAGGTATCGTCAAAAAAGGAGATATTGTAGTCATTACGGGCGGTATCCCTGTGGGTGTCAGTGGAAATACCAATACGTTAAAAGTTCATTTGGTGGGAGATGTGTTGGTACAGGGAAGCGGGGTCAATGACCTTTCTGTGAGTGGCAAGCTCTGCGTTGCAAAAGATGAAAAAGAATTGGTGCAGGACTTTCAAGACGGCGATATTATTGTGATGCCAAAGACATCAAATTTAATTATTGATATATTGCGCCGTTGCAGCGGTATCATCACAGAGGAAGAAGGAATTTCCTCCCATGGCGCTGTGGTAGGAATCACATTAAATGTTCCTGTTATTACAGGTGCTAAAGGTGCAACAAAAATATTAAAAAGTGGTACAACCGTCACAATGGATAGTGCCCGTGGCTTAGTATATGGCGGTGTCGTAAAGCTATTGTAATTGGGGCAAATGAACAAAAAGGCCAGAGCGTTATCTGGCCTTTTTGTTGTATGTAAGCCAGTAGTCATTCGTGGAGTTAGGAGGTGCATTATGCGATTTATGATAGAGCAGGATGGCATTACGGTAAAGCAATTTTTAACCGGGCAGCAACATGTATCCCACCGCCTGTTAGTCCGCTTAAAACAGAATCGTGGCATTTTTTGTAATGGACAACCCGTGTGGGTGACGCATCGCTGTCATGCGGGAGATTGGATAGAGATTCGCTTTCCCGATGTTATTTCCAGTGGCCTTCCACAGGAAGACATCCCGCTGGATATTGTATATGAAGATGAAACTATGCTCGTGATCAACAAGCCGCCGGGTATGCCGCCTCATCCGTCCTATCTTCATGCGCATGGAACGGCGGCGGGTGCTGTAGCGGGCTATTATGCCCGAAATGGTATTCAAACACAAGTACGTGCACTGGGGCGGCTGGACCGGAACACTTCTGGTTTGATGGTATTTGGCAAAAATCCACTGGTGCAGGAAAATATGGTACGGCAGCAGCAACACGGAATGGTTAGTAAGCTCTATTTAGCTGTTGTGCAGGGGGAAATAACGCAGCATAAGGGCACTATTGAGGCACCTATTGGGAGGAAGCCGGGCAGCATGATAGAGCGCTGCGTTTGTCCGGAAGGAAAACCTGCACGGACAAGCTACGAAGTGCTTCGCCAGGGAGAGCGCTATGCCGTGCTTTTGCTTTTGCCCGCTACGGGAAGAACACATCAATTACGTGTGCACATGGCATATTTGGGGCATCCGTTAGCCGGTGATACCCTGTATGGTGGAACAGTGGAGGATTTGGACAGGCATGCCTTGCATGCATACCAGTTATCACTTCAACATCCGGTAACAGGAAAACAGATTGAATTTCAGGCACCCTTGCCGCAGGATATGCGGCATCTCATTGACAAAGAGGGGCTCGTGTGGTAAAATGAAATCCAATGAATGGGAGAAATCTGATATATAATTGTAGTATCAGCTTACAGGTACATCCAGGTGTGCCGGAGGAAGAACTGTTTGGAGCAGTTGGTCGTGTGAATGAATATATTATGTCTACTGGCATCTGGTATGTGGCTGGGCTTTTTGATACAACCATGGAAGGAGACTTTGACCAGTTGATGGAGATATTGAAACGTTAGCAGTAAATTGCGGTGGTAAACGGAGCTACCGGTATATTTTCTAATGTTAAAATTGCATACAATCCAGCTGGTGTATCTACGATTGGGGGAAAAGACCGAAAAAATATCATATAACTGTACTGTAGCTGCCACCGAT
>CALLNG010000572.1 GCA_938005345.1 uncultured Clostridia bacterium | reverse complement strand
ATAGTGTAGATCCGCTATCTTTTGACGGGCCACAGGCGCATAGCTGGGCTGTCAACGCCGCTGCTGCCAGGACACACGCTGTTTTTTTTGTATTCACTCCTTACTCCTCCTTTCTTTTTACTGACTGCCTATTGGCTGAGCATATATTTTTTATATTCTCCTGCGGTGATACCTTCCATTTTTTTGAATGTCCTGTTGAAGGTGGAAATGTTGCTAAACCCGGTTTGTCCCGCAATCTTTTCTAGTGTCCATTCTGTTTCTAAAAGCAAACGTTTCACATGGCGAATTCGTACCATGTTGATGTAATCCAAAATACCGGCGTGCTCACTTTCTTTGAAGCATTTGGATAAATACGCAGGGGCAAATCCAAAAACATCGGCGAGCATGGATACATTCAAATTCACATTTTGATAGTTTTCTTCGATATATTGTTTGATGGCAAGAATTAGTTTTTCCCATCTTTGCTTTCCCGTATCGTTCGATTTCCCAACCTGCTCCCAATTATTTTCAATTTGCTCTACCAACTGGCGCAACAATTTTTTCACTTGATCAATGTCGCGCCGCGTGGTAATTTTGCAGTGAAACAGGCTTTGGGCCACCGTGTCGTCTTCGTCAATATATTGTTTAAATTCTCCCAGCAGTTGACCAGTGATATCATAAATTAAATAACGAAAAAAACGTGGGGAAAACTCTTGCTGCGCACAGCAAGCATCAATCAGCGCATCTATTTTCTCGCATGCTTGCTGTGTTTTTCGTTGTTTCATCAGCCGGACAATGCTGCTGCGCACTTCCGCCGGCATGGTATACCGGTCATAATCTGTCCGTTTGATATTATTATATTCTACAAAATAGGTATCTTCCGACATTCTCAAATATTCAATCCCCGCACCTGCTTCTGCATAGGCCTGCGACAATTCTTCAATAGAAGCACAAGGCATACTCAGTGCGCAAGCAAAATGCACGTTGAAATAATGCCAAACGGAATCCGCTGTTTTTTTTGCAATATCTGCCGCGGTTTCCGGCTTGGCGTCAGGCGGCAAGTTCATAATACAGGATAAGGTATTGGTCTGACTGGTAAAATATACTTTTGCATCATATTCGTTGGCCATTTCCGTAAAAATATTGATAATGATGGTCTTCATCATATCATAACGTTCATATTGTGTGATGGATTTGTCTTCCTCAAACAAATATTCATAGTCATTGAGATAAAAAGAGCCAACCATAAATGTTTCATATGGAAATGAAACATCTAGCTTCTGCAAGGAATCCGACGTCAGATTCTCCTGCATCACCAAACCGCTGAGCAAATTTGCAATCAGTTTTGAGCGCATCAATTCCTTTTGGGCATATGCTGCGCCATGTACCTCCTTTTTTACGTCTCCCAATTCCCTCACGACTTCCTCCAGCGCCGCATATTCATTTCCTTCACTTTTCACATTTGCCAGGCTCATTAGTTTTTTGATGGGCGAATATTGCCGGTTCACAGACCGTGCAATTAAGAAAAGTTCCACAATGATACTGAGGAACAAGGTTCCATACAAAATATATTTTATGGAATTAGTGCTTTTTAAGTATACACTTTTGGGGGTAAAATAAACATATTTCCATTCATTGAGCGGTGAAGTGGTAAACGTCACCATATAGGTTTCCCCATAAATCCTCTCCCGCTGTGTGCCTTCCGTTTTTCCCTGAAAGTCCAGCCCTGCAAGTAGCTCCGCCGAAGTATTACCCACAACAATGCGCCCCATATTATCCAGCACGAAAAAATAGCTTTCGTCAAAAAATGGTGCCTCTGCCGCCAAACGCTCAATGTCATAATCTTCCATAACCGAAACGAAGCTGGAAGGTTGTAGCGCTGCATAGTCCAGTGGAAATTTGAACATCACATAATGTTTCCCGGCAGTTTTTCCTTCCACTACAGTGTACGATTTTTCATTATTCGAACTCAGCCAATTCAACCACACATCATATGAAATATCCAGCATGAAAAAATTTTTTTCAAAATAGTCCTGACCGCTTTGAAAGCCCTCAATGGAGGCAATACCCGACAAATTGTTAAAAAATAGAAAGCTACGGTAGGTATTGCGCAATTCTACATCCCGGTCCGCAAACAGGCTACTGATTGCTTGAATATTTTGCACATCCGCCTGTTGACCTTGTTCCAGGCGGGAAAGCGCAACAACCGAAGAATCCAAATAGAAATCCAAACTAATCTGTTCCAAAGAACAAATCATGGTGTCCACTTTGCTTTGCACTTGTTTATAAAAGGAACGGTTCATATTACTCATTTGCTGTTCCCAAGCATTGATACTGAGAGTATAGGCCACGATATTTAAAAAAACTGCGATAATCATAATGAGCAAAAATGCTTTCAGCCACTGAAAGCGAATACTGGCCGTCTGTTTGAAGCGAAAAAAACGCCAATTTTTCATATCGTTTCCTCCCTTGCTGCTCGCTAAAATGGAACGCTACTTCTATCATTCTGACATCCAAATAAAATAAATACTATTTCTTTTTCATTATATCATAGTATCCTGGAAAATGCAAAACAAAAATAACGCCAGCTTGAAAAGCTGGCGTTATTTCTCTGCTTTTACTATTTATGTTTAAGATGACATGGCCGACGTTGTAATTTGAAATGCCGGTATGCCGCTAAATTGGCGCTGTGGCCGCATCAATTCCTCTAGTCCACTAGAAGTCATTCTAAGGGCCGGATCCTCTTTCAAATAAATATAAGTTTTTCCATCTTTTTTCTCCACATGGTCAATGGCAAACATTTCTGATAAATCATCCTGCTGCGGAATTTGTTCTACATTCTTGGTTAGATACGTACCAAACTGCACGCTCATCCATCTGTCATAGAGTACCATTCCTTCCGGTAAATCCACATCTGTCACAAAATAGTTGCCGTCAGCGCCATCCATTTGGCTGCCCACTGCCTCTATTGTTCCGCTATAGGAAGCCGCTTCCATCTGCAGCTGTTGCTGCGGTGTCTGGAAATTGCTAGCCGCAATCATTGCTGCCGATGCTGTTGCCGTGCTATAAATGCCGGCGCGTCCCTCCAGCGAGAATGCGCCGTCCGCTGTGCGCACTGCTCCGCTGTCCGGTTCTCCCGTTATTACCGGGTTGTTCAGGTTTAGTAATACCACATCTTCCCGGCCATCGATAAACGTAATTTTCACGCCCACATGGTTGGGGTCCTCCCCTTCCATGTCTAGGTATTCCACTTGCTGTATGCTTCCTTCTCCTTCAAACGGCTCTATTACAGAAAGAAACACCGTCTTCAAGTCTTCCCCTTCCCGGCGCAGCATCATAAATGGGCTATAGTAATCATAAAAGTGACCTTCTTCTGGGCGCTTCTCCCGGTAGGACGCAGGACTTTCCCCCAGGTAAAGCGTGGCACCTGTATTACCTGCTAAAAACATGTTGACGCCACCGTCTCCGCCTGTTTGCTGGAAAGTCACTTTAACTGGCTGCTGGGCATCCGCTGTTTCTACATTGCGGAAAATACCATAGTAATTGTCCTTGCTGTCCCACATATCGGTAAATTCTGTCCAGGGCTCATCCCCCTCCTGCATAGGATGTTCCGGGTCTTTCCCAACTAATTTCTCCGTTTGCACAGTTGCGTTGTAAGTGGAATCAAACTGGGTAGAACCATGCAGCATATATTCCTGCCGCTGTCCGCCTTCCACAACAAATGCATCGATAATATAGGGCTGTGCCGGATTTACCGTGTTGAGTAAATTCACCCGTTGATACCGGTCCGTTTCTCCATAATAGGCGTATTGATTGGACACCTCGCTCATGCTGATACCATTCAATTTGTTTTCAAAAAGTGTTAAATTCCCGCCGTTAAACGCGTGTCCCTCATTGCCATAGACTTGTTCACTGCCCACGCTCAAGTTTTGATTTTTCCCATTTACAATAACAGTGTTATGAGCAAATACGCTGTTATTATACACCCTGCCTGGCGTCCGGGTATATTTCACGTCTCCAATCAACTCTTTCCCAAAGGCAAATAGCTGAATGGAGTTTCGGTCCTGCTGCAAATGGTTGGCGGAATCAATAAATCCAACATTGAACGCCGTCTGTTGATCCAGGGCGCCGCCGCCCAACTGCACCACGCCATAGGCCGGGAGCAGGGCTGGCATAGAAATGTTCCGCTTAGGTGAGATTCCCCTGTCGCAGTCTCCATAGGGCGCTACATTGCCTGCCGGATCCGCCACAACGTCTTCTATCCGCAGCGCTTTATGCAGCAAGGCCAGCTGGTCATTGAGCTTGTCATAAACTGCTTGATTCGCTGCAATCTCCTCCGGATAGAGTTCAAAATACTTCCGAATGGTATTGAGGAGGCTGATGTTGTCTTTGACATAATAATAATGGTACGTAAACGATTCCGGATACATCGCGTCCCGCTTGAAATTGCGGCTCACCGTCATATCCATAAATTCTCCCAGCCATCCAATGACATCCGAACGCTGGAAAAGGATGGCAAGCTGGGCTGCACGTTGATACGTACCAGGAAGATTGGACGAAACCGCCACATCCAATGGTATAAAATCCTTTAGATAATCTAACTTCCTCATATAAAAATCATCAATAATATGGTTTCTTACATCATAGCCCAATTCTTCCGACAAGGCGTCAAAGCTGCTACTTTGCTGAATTTTATCATATACCTCGACTTGCACTGCCGTAATTTCATTGGTAAACCCATTGCTGTCGCTGGACCATTCCACTTTATAATTTGCTTTTTCCGCCACCTCGTCCACGGATAGTGGATGCTGAAGATTCCAGCCCTTGGTGATAAAATAGTCTGGCAAATAATCTGCCCAGCGGTCCAGGGACAAAATAATTCTCCGCGCATATTTTTCCTCTTTTGTCAGATAGTACGCATTGGCAAGTGTCGCCAGGCTGTTTTCCAGGAAGTTCATGCGTGCATAGTCAATGCGCGCTTCTACTGGCGCATACCCCGGGTCGTCCCACATGTCAATCACAGGCAAATACGGGACGCTGACTGTTTTTCCGCTGAACACGGTCACATCTTTATATTGGTACGGATACTGTTCGTTTGGATACGTTACGCCACTGACCGCTTCTAAAATTTGGTCAGGGTTTTGTGGATCCCATTGCCAATCGGCAGTATAGCCATATTCTGCAAGTGGCTGCTGCACATTGCTACGCGGTGATTGCTTGGGTACAAAATGCTCCAGCCAATATGCCTCGTCCGGCCACTGCTGCAAGATTTTGTCTGCTTCCTCCACAGAGTTTTCCAATTCCTGCTGCGTTGGAGGAAATACGGGTACCGTTTTTTGCTGCATTCCAGCAAGTTGTTCCCGTACTTGCACTGTATCCATTGTCTGCGGCAGTTCATCCCCAATGATAATCAAATCTGGCTCCTCCCAAAATACGTTCTTATTCAATATTAATTCCGCAACCGCACGCACCGGCAGCATAGTGCGTCCCTCTACGACTTGAACAGGAACCTCTAAATAAAAGGATTTGGGCTGTCTGTTAAGAGTAAACTGGTTTTCTCCCACCACCATCTCTGCGAGCGTATCTCCATAGGAAATGGTGACATTTGAGTTCTCACCGTCCCACCAAACCTGCGCGCCAAACGCCTGAGCCACAAACGCTGCCGGTACCAAAGTGCGGTCCTGCACTGTAAATGGCACCACATTTCCATTTTGCAGATCAATTTGTGTCCGCTCCCCGTTTACCAATGCCGTATTTTCTTCTAGCTGCATTACCACTATCTTGCTCATGTCGAGCACCGGTTGCTGTGCCAGTGCTGCCGCCATACTGCAAAGCATGCATACGATTAGTAGCAAGCTGCCCATTGTCTTTTTTTTCACATTGTCTCCCTCCTGCTAGCTTGTTTTACTTATTTATCTTATACTGGTTTTCTTTATGTTGCAATAGGCATTTTTTGCTTCTACTAGGCAATTTCGAAACAGTATGCTGTATCCATCCATATTATCCGATCCAATTTCTATTTTCCGATTCCATTTTCCATTTCCAGTACACAGTCCATCTTCTATGCCTCCCTTTGCATTTGCTAACAAAATTTTTATCCATATATGACTTTTCCATTTCCCCACGCCCTCTTTTCCTTCTCTTGTTGTACTTATACATTTTTACTAGAATTGTATACCATTTTCCATAAATTGCGTTCCTTTAGGTAAATACTGCTACGTTTTTTCACGCATTTTTCCCATTTTTTATGGCGATTTGGAAGATGTTTCAACGAAAAAATAACAATTCTTGTGGAAAATTTGACATAGCCTCTTGACAACGGGATAAAATAATGATAAAATATCATCTGTTACAAATGAATTGATGGCCCGGTAGTTCAGCTGGTTAGAACGCTAGCCTGTCACGCTAGAGGTCAAGGGTTCGAGTCCCTTTCGGGTCGCCATTTTTCTTTGTATCTGCTGCCCTAGCTCAGTAGGCAGAGCACTTCCTTGGTAAGGAAGAGGTCGGCGGTTCGAATCCGCTGGGCAGCTCCAATAATTGTGCCATTAGCTCAGTTGGTAGAGCACCTGACTCTTAATCAGGGTGTCTAGGGTTCGACCCCCTAATGGCGCACCAGTAAAAA
>CALLNG010000571.1 GCA_938005345.1 uncultured Clostridia bacterium | reverse complement strand
TCCAGCCCAAAATAGTCAGTCCATTGTCGGTTTCTTCGCCAATTTTCAAAGTCAAATCCCCTGTGATGTTGTCTTTATCTGCGTTGCTGCCCAGGATATCCGCCGCTTCCACTGCGCTGGCCGCTTTGGCGTTCACCTGGTCTGTAACTGGCTGATAAACCTTGAGATAATCCACTTCTAAAATGTGGTAACCATTTGCTCCACCGGTTCCCCAACGTGAAGAAACCAACCCTGCCAATCCTTCTCCAGCCTCGTAGACCTGCTGGGATGTGTTTTTCACCAGGGTATCATTCACCCAGAATCCTTCTAAAGTAGCGGAACCGTCTTCTTTGACATCCATTAGTAGTTTTATTTTTATCGGATTCTTATAGTCATATGTATTTGTGCTATATGCGTAATTTTTCAGTGATCCGCTTGTATCATAGTAATCCAGTTGCAATCTGTTGTTATCTTTCGCAATCATCTTTAACAGATTTTTTCCGGACTTTGCCTGCACATAGAGGTCTGTTTGCCCTTCGTTGGCGCCATGCTGCCAGGTAAAGTCAATATACACCTTTCCAGCTGGTACGGCGTTTTCCTTCATTTCTCCCGGCATAAACGGGATTTGCAGGTTAAACGATGCATCCTGTGTCGTCTTCACCAACGCCAGCTTCCCGTTTTCCACCGTCCAATCTGCCGCGCCACTTCCCCATGTCCCGACCATAGGAATGGAGTGCGTTGTTCCATCGGTTGGCGTTTCATCGTAGGTTTCGTTGACATAGTAGGTAATGTCATTGACGTCTTCCTGCGCAACGCCGCCTCCTGTATCTGTGGTGGGTACAGTAATGGTAATGGGCTGTCCGTCAGCGGTTGCATAGTTGCCCTCCACTTCGTCCGCAAAATCCAGCACACCCAATACCGGCGTCAAGGTTACCTCTGCATCCGCTTCTCCAACGCCGGGACGGTTCACTTTGCCATCTGTTGTAACAACGTTTTCATTGCTGGATTTCCAGCCCGTCACAATCAAACCGTTTTCCGTTTCCGTCTTTGCCGACAGGTTAAGGTCTTTTGTTACAGCGTCTGCTGATTCGTTATCCCCTTTGATGTCGTCAAACGTGATTTTTGCTTCATCTGCCGCTGCCAGCTGTGCTGCTTGCTCTGTGGCAGGTACCCAGGTTTTGATATAATCAACGTCATAATAATGATATCCTTCTGTAGCAGCACTACCCGAACGGGAGGAAACAAAGCCACGAATACCATCAAAGTTCATGATTTGCTGGGATGTTCCTTTTACTAATGTATCATTGACCCAGAATCCTTCAATATACGCTTTGCCATCCTCTTTGACATCCATCAGTACCCTCACGGTGTTAAGAGAATTCAAGTTTACGCTGGCTGAAGTGGCATATGTTTTTCTATTTGCCGTTACAGGTTCTGGATAGTAGTAATCCAATTGGATTTTGCCGTTGGTTGCCTTAATGACCGCAACATTAGGACTTTCGTCCCCTCTTTTACTCTGAATATACCACTCTGCTATTGTCTCTTTGTTTCCCATTTGCCAAGCAAATTCGATATACACTTTGCCTTTGGGTAAAAGTTCTGATTGAGGACTTTTTTCCTTATCCATAGTACCCGGCGTAAATGGTATTTGCAGATTAAACTTATCGTCCGTTGTTGTACGAATCAATGATAGTTTGCCATTTTCCACCTTCATCTCGGCTTCTCCCGGTGGATCACCCCATACGCCAATGTGGGGAATGGAATGTGTTGTTCCATCGGTTGGCATTTCGTCATAGGTTTCGTTGATGATGTATTCCGGTAAAATGCCCGGCAGTTTCTCCGTTTGGAATTCTTCTGAAACAATCGGTTGCGATTGGTTTCCAAAGCTGTCTACTCCAACTACGCTAAAGCGATAGGTTTCACCAAATTGCGGAATGTCCTCAAATGCATAGGTTAATCTACGCGGTACCGGAGAATACCAGTTGTCCGGCAGCACTTTAATTTTGCCTGCTTCTTTCCCTTCTTCATTAATCAGGGAAATTTCGTAGTAGATCACCTTCTGTACATCTTCTACCTGTGAAAACGTAACCTGCGCGGTAGAACCTTCCAGTTCCGCCGTCACTTTCGCGTCCCCGCCAAATACAGGCGCGCTGCCTTCCCTCGCATCTGTATATTGGTACTGGTTCTTGATGTCACCTGTCGTGTTGACAGTCCAGCGTTCTCCGATGGACACACCAGTATTGTGAAACGGCTCTGCTGGAATATAAGAGCTCTTCTTCACGTCTCCCCAGTCAGCATTGACCGCTACACGGTCAAACTCCACACGGTCAGCAAACACTTCCACCAAATAGAGCTGGGTAACCGGGGTTTCCCATCCTTCTACGGTCCCGTCTGTCCGGTGCATCAAACCATGTTCCGTCTCAATATAGCCCATGGAAGCCGTATTTAAAGAGGTAAAATCTTTTTGGTAGATGGATTTTTCGTTGTTCATGTTCAGGTGTGTATGCCCGGTAAACGTGATAATTTGCGGATAGTCTTGCATGACCTTGTTATACCGGTCCGACCAAAAGGCATACTGTCCATCCATCACAGTATTGGGGAACGGTCTATGCCCTACTACAAAAATAGGCTTGTTCATTTCCGTTCCATTGTTTGTAATCTCTTGTAATTGTGTTCTTAGCCAATTTTCCTGTTCTGCACTGTTGGTTTCCGTATACAGAATCAAAAACTCATAACCGTCGATCTGTGTGCGGTACCAACCTGTATCAGTCGGGAACCAGTCTTCTGGATATTTCCCAGCCATGCCTGCCAAATTTGCATCATGGTTAC
>CALLNG010000570.1 GCA_938005345.1 uncultured Clostridia bacterium | reverse complement strand
TTTACACTCACTTTTGTTTTCCTCCATTATCTGCTTCAGCAATTCCAATGAACGTGTCCGGTGCTCATGCACCGTACTTCTAACAAGATTCATTTTCCTTGCAATCGCAGCATCACTCATCTCCATAAAATATGACAGCAGAATTACTTCTCTTTTTCTATCCGTCAACGCATTCAATGGCTCTGCCAGTAAAGAACTTTTCACTTTCACATCATACTCACATGTTTTAAAAAAGTAGGATGTTTCATTATATTCATCCACTACTGACAGTTTCCCTGTCTGACATTCAGATAGTTCTGAAAACAATATTTCATGTTTTCTCCGATAATCCATATGCCTGTCATAATCTACCACTTCGCCATCCAGCGCCAGTTTGCACTTTCGATCAAACTGATGCCTGACCGTTGTTTCGTCATAGGAAGAAGATTGCTCCATAGAGTTCACCTCCTTCCCGATCGCAAGATATGAGCAAAGGTCTTTTCCCTTTCACCCATATCCCGTATGGAAAGTACGCGATGTTCGGGTCTGGAAGAATTTTTTTATCTTTATAATAAGAAACGCCTCCTGAGCCGAAGCCTAGCAGACGTTTTTCATTACCGAAACAGTGTTGCTTATAAAAAATAAACGATTCTTTTATCCTCAAATAAAATAAGCGGAAATAATAGATTTCGTCTACTATTCCCGCTTATTATCTCTTTTCTATTTTATACTTTACTACCCCAATATATTGTGAAATCAAAACTGCTGCCATTGTCACTGCAACCAAAGACACTATTGCATTCATCCCAGTAAGTGTACAAATCCCCGCAAACACATATATGCCCACAATAATTTTTACAGCTACCTTTCTGCAGTGTTTTTTTTCATCTGCATCAAGTTCCCGGTTAATGCTTTGTACCGGAGCCATATTCCAAATTAGAACACTGCTCAACACAATTATTCCCCACGCAAGATTTAAAGGTTGTGTATACAAACGATTAACAACCAGTACCAATGTCTGCACAGTAACAGAACACATAAAGCAGGCATCAAAGCTGTTTAGATGCACTCCACCAACAAAACTGCGCAACATCATAAAAATTCCTGTAACCACTGCAAATTCCGGAATCATATGCAAATATACCGCAATTCCAAAACAGGCCAAAAGACAGCTCAACATTTCAAGTCCTATTTGAAACCCATATTGGTATATTTCATATGATTCTTCTGGAACAGCACCGGATTTAACAATATAACTTGTCAGTTTTTCAGAAAAATATTTCATGTTACATCTTTTTCATTTTCCTCAGTGTTTCCGGCATTTTAGGCTGATGGAAGATATAGCAGCATGCACTATCCGCTGACATTTTTCCAAGTTTCAAAGATACGTTTGCTAATGCTTTAGCTGACTGTTTTTTTACATTTTTAGAATTCATAATCTGAATCTCCTTTCATTTGTTTCCTCTACACTACTACAAAAAAAACTGAATTTGTCTTTCTTGTAAAAAAAACGAGTGTTGATGTAACTTTTTCTATTTCCCTTTAAAAATAAAAAGTAGCGGCGACATTTATATCACTGCTACTTCTCTTTTAACCCGTATTTTCCTAAATACCAATTCCATCGGGCAACATCTTCTATTTTCTTTCTATACTCCTCTGAACTCTTGGCTATTTCTAAGTAGTCATAGGCCCCCGCCATTAACGTTGAAAAAATATTTTGCGGTGTTCCTTCTTCCATCAGCGTAAGGATTGGTATCCTTTGTCCCAGCCTCCCCTTTACCTGAACAATTGTTTTAAATGTACCTTTCTTAACCATTTCTTTATCAAAGTACATAATAACTATATCCGTATACGGATATAACTTTTTTTCCAAGGACTTATAAGTACACCATGTTAATTTATATCTTCCGTCTATTACACTATTTGTCAAATTAAAGATTTTCTCATCATCACTGAATAATAACACTTCCGTCATACCGCACCACCACAATACCATTCTAAAAAAATCATTCGCCATTTCCCCAAAATTATCTTTTTATTTTATATCTTTTTTCCATAATACAAAATATAATGCAATAATATCGACTGTTGATGTAATTATTCCTGCTTTCCATATAACACTACTCTGATTAAAAAACGATTTGCCACATCATCATCAATCGTAACCACTCCATGATATTTGGCAGCAATTCGATATACGGATGAGAGACCTACACCATGATTTTCCGCATCTGTTTTTGTAGACTT
>CALLNG010000569.1 GCA_938005345.1 uncultured Clostridia bacterium | reverse complement strand
CATCGTAGGAATATTCCGTGCTCCAAGTGTAACCGGCGAGCGTGTGTGTCAGCTTTGCCGGTTACATATAAGTGCAGAAAATGCTCTTTTCAATGCATATGCAAGATGATAGGTCTAATCAGCGTCCTTTAAGTCGAGAAAGTCTAAGTATATGTCCTGCAATGTCCAGGATTGTATAATACCAAATGCCAGCTGAGCTAATCCGCAAAAAACGAACGCAACAATTTTCCCAGTTGAGTACCGTCTGTCGTAATTAGAGTATACCGTGCTGTCGCTGCGTATGTCAACGATACATTTGCCGCCGCCTATCCAGAAATATTTAATTTTTACGGTATCTTCCTTCTGAAGCATATCGAACAATTTGTAGATATTTCTTGGCTTGTGACTAGTGGTGACTGTATACTCTTCGCCGTTGATTAAGAATTTTTTTCCATGGTTGGTCGTATAAACGTATGGCGGGTCGTATAGGATTATGGCATATCCTGGCACTTGCATTTCAATTGCTTTGTCCGGAGATTTGGGATAGATCATCAGAAACAACAAAACAATCGGAATTTCCCAAATAAGCAATGAAAATATGTTCTTAAGCAATTTTTTCAGGAAACGTTTAATTTTCATTGTTCACCTCCGGGCAGCGAGGGCAAGCCCATGTTTTTTACGATAAATTTAATTCGCTTATTCGTAAACCAGCTTAAAAAACTCATCCCTATTGATTCCGCTGCTCCGCTTCCGAATTCCTTAAGCAGGTATACCGTTGCACGTTTTTTAGCAGCCGCTGCTGCATTTTGAGCGCATTTTGTCAATTTCTTAGCAGCACTTTTCTTCAGCAGCTTTCTTGCATCAAGACCTTTATCCAGTAGCCTTGTGTTGATTGTGTCACCGCCGCTCATAGCACCTCCGAGAGCACCAAAACCAACCGAGATTATAGTATCGCCTACGATGCTGCCAAATGGTTCTTTGCGAATTATTCCGCTGGCGATCGAATTTGCCGCGCCAAAACTTGCGCCGATTATAACCGATGCCCCCGGGCAAAGCACGGACAAGGCACCCTCTGCTGCGCCCAATAAGCCGACGGTAACAATTTCGGTCAGCGATAAATCTTTTTTTTCGATGGCATTTGAAGCAATTGTTGAAGCGATGTTTACTGCAGCATTGACAACGGCACCCACGATAGCTCCCAAAATGAGCCCGCCAAAATCGCCATCCAAATCAACTCGTATAATTGGACTATTCAAACAATACGCATACGCGTTATGCCCGAGAACGCCCTGGCCGGTGGAGAGGAGGACATCGGCAGAGATGAACCTTCTTACCTCCGGATCGTAGTAACGGGACCGGAGGTAGTAGAAGCCCGTCTCTTCGTCATAGACATATCCACGATAACGGAAGGGATTATTCTTTCCGAGTGTGGACGCAAGTGAGCCTGAGGTTGACAGCAGTTTGCCCCAACTGTCAAACCTTAACAGCGACTCAATCGCTGTTAAGGTGAGCATATTCTACAACAGTTGCTCCGCTGTTGTCAATGAGTTTCACAATGTCATTCTGTGCATTACGGAGGTAATAGTAGCTTCCATATGAACTATTTAAAGAATACTGTTTGTTGACGAATCCTCCTTTTTGAACACTTAGATTAAATTTGGCATATTCATTTTGCAAATGCAGTGATTCGCTGCACCGGCTTCTGCATTTCTGCGGTTTTTGCTATCCGCATGTGTTTGCGGGTAGGATTCATTGCCGATACTGAATCAGTATTGATTCTGCAAGTATTGCAAGACGATAATATATTACCAATTCATCTTTTTCCATTCCTTCAGACTGATTTATCAATTCCGAAAAAACTTTTTTATCATCCTTTGAGATAATTGTGTCGGCGGGAAATTCAATGAATTTCGATTGCTTTAACAACTGTGTGCAGCATCCACCTATGATGGAATCAATAGCCATAAGTTCAGGAGCATTTAGGCGTATTTTTGCAGGAATTCTGGATTCCAAAAACGCCTTTAAAATATACTTATGCTGTTTGTTTTTCATTGCAATCACCTATACCTGAGTATTAAAACCTTACCAACCGGTGTAAACATTCCGCCTTGTCCATTCGAATTAGCTAAATCCCAAGATGCATTTCAACAATTACAATTGCAGGTATACTTCAACACTGAAGAATCTCAACTGGCAAAATTTGCTTTATCTTGTGATATTTGAGCACATTAGCTCCCTTATTGTGGTATTTCAGTGATTGATATACCTGACAAGCAATCCAGCCCCCTTCATGCTTGCGGATACATTCAAAAATGCATCTACACAAGATGATCCTTAAAAACGTCCAGAACTTTTAAGAACAAGTCGCAGTAATTACTGATGTTTGCACTTAAATCGGAGTTTCGAATATTTAACAACAGCATAGTATAATATGGCTCAAATATAACGCTTCGGCCATCACCCCACGGTGATGCATTTGGATTTATCTTTCTTCCTCTTAATAGTTCATTGGCAAAGTTAAATGCCACTTCATAACAGTCTAAAAGATCAATTTGTCCATCAGCATATGCGAGGACATACTCGGGAATAGGTACTTTTAAGAATGCTTTAACTATACTTGTCTCTTCCTTGGACAGCAGTTTCATACACATGCCCTCACTGGTAGAAAAACGAGCGTATAAGTCCGGATTGAGAATAGAAACCGCCCACTCGCAATCCTTTCAATCTCAAGCTACCTGAACTCATTAATTTACCTATTCCATTGTATTTATTCCATAACGCTATTGCATCATCTGTATAAGTAATAACATTTTTTGTCATGTCCTTCTTTCCTTCAAGAAGGACATGCCGTTTATAGCGATCAACCATATTTGTCCATGGACCGCCTTTTGAAGATGAGTCCCACGCTCTGGCCGCGCGGCCTACCTTCATTGCACTACCGGCAGCACCTGTTATTGCGCCGGTGACGGCACCGGACAATGCCCCATTGCCCATTCCATTAAGTGCGGCCGTGCCTGCACCGTTCCAACTGCCGGTAGACACTCGATGACTTAATGCACCCGTCGCGGCACCCATAGCAGCACCGGAAGCCATTCCAATAGCAGCTCCTTTGGCAGCTCCTACCGCAATAACGGCTGCTGCAGTTCCTGCGCCTGCTGTTGCAACGGTGATAGCTGCTACGGTGGCAACGACAGCCACAACCGCAACTGCTGCTACAATTTTTTTAGCCCAGCTTGGCCACATGCCGGTCTCGTCAGACATGTTAACCGGATTATTCCCGCAATACGCATACGCGTTATGCCCGAGAACGCCCTGGCCGGTGGAGAGGAGGACATCGG
>CALLNG010000568.1 GCA_938005345.1 uncultured Clostridia bacterium | reverse complement strand
TTGAGCGGGCTGGGATTGACGGACCTCCCCAGACATTGGCAGAGATGGTAGAAGATGCACGAAAAATCACTGAAATGGGAAAAGCAGAAGGAATATATGGTTTTGCGGTTAACCTCAAAAGCCCGGCAGGTGGTTTTGGCCGGTCTTTAGAGCAAATTATGCTGCGCAGTGGACATCACTACTACGACTATAAAACGGGACGCTATGACTATGAACCAGCACGGCCGATTTTAGAGGCATTTAAACAAATGTACGATGAAAAAATTACATTTCCCGGTGTTGAAAGTTTGGATATAGACCCGCTCCGTACGCAGTTTGCTGATGGAAAAATTGGGATGTATATTTCCGGAAACTGGGAGGTTGGCGTTTATAATAACCAGTTCCCAACCAAGATGGAATGGGCAGCTGCACCTGTTCCGGTGGTAGATGAAGTCAAGGGTGTATCCAATGTGGTAACGGGAAAATGGCTGGGTATGAGCAGTCAAACCAAACATAAAGATGAAGTTTGGCGCGTTATGGAGTATTTCTATTCTCAAGATGTATTGGTTCAATATAATGATCAGGGTTATGGTTTCTCTGCAGTACCATCGGTAGTAGAGAATTCCAAAGGACAACAGGCAACCGGGGCGGAATATTTTACTCTTGATACTTCGGTGGATGGTCCTTGGCCAGCTAATCCAAACGAATATGGCGTAGTGCCGGAGGGACGCGTTCAGCATGACGTATTCGCGCAGGCTATGTACGGTGAAGTGTCAATCGACGACGCTATTAAAGATTTAAATGAACGCTACAATGCGGCGCTGGATAAGGCACTTGAGGATGGCAAGCTCAACGAGATTATCATCAGTGACTTTGACCCGCTAAACCTCGGCTTCTAATATAGGAAGACGCCGCGCTTGGAGAATACCAGGCGCGGCGGATATCCTTTGGAAAGGAAGGATGGAAATGAGAAAGCTCGCGGAACAACCGTCCAGCACCGTAATAGGCAGCAAAAAAAGTCTATGGAGACGAATCAAAGATAATCGGGAGGCCTATCTGTTAATCGCGCCCAGTGTCATATTTCTATTTACATTTTCTATATATCCTCTCGTGTGGGCACTTCGTTTCGCTTTTTTTGAATACTCTGGGGTAGGAACGGCAAAATTTGTTGGGTTAGATAATTTTATTCGCGTCTTTACGCGAGATGATTTGTATTGGAAATCGGTTTTGAACACCTTCGTTTATGCAGGTGGCAAGTTAATTTTAACCATACCTATTTCGTTTCTGCTGGCGGTGCTACTTAATGGAAAAATCAGAGGCAAAGGATTTTTTCGTGCGACAGTGTTTATGCCAACGATTATATCTACCGCAGTAATGAGTTTTGTATTTTATTATATTTTTAACACGTACAATGGTATTTTAAATACCCTTCTGATACGGGCAAATCTAATTGATGCACCAATAGAGTGGCTAGGAAAAAGTTTTGCGATGCTTTCCGCCATTTTTGTAGCGGCATGGAGCGGTATCGGGAACTACATGATTTATTTCTTGTCGGGATTGCAGTCGATTCCAACGGAGTTGTATGAAAGCGCCTCTATTGATGGGGCTAGTAAGTGGCAGCAGTTGAGATATATTACGATTCCCATGATGGCACCTATTACGCAGGTCGTTATTATGTTAGCGATATTAGCAGCGCTCAAAGGTTATGAGAGTATCATGGTTCTGACAGCGGGCGGTCCTACTGGGGCGACAGAGGTCATGTTCCTCTATGTATACCGTCTGTTCTTCCCGTTAACAGAGGGGGCAAAAATAGACCAGCAGTATGGCTACGGCAGCGCAGTGGCGCTTGTTTCGGCAGTGATTGTGGGCGTAATCACACTGATTTATCTAAAATTATCGTCCAAGAAGGAGCAGTGAGGCGAATGGATACAGGTGTAAAAGTTAGAAAAATTGCAGGTAAGACCATTATATACCTTTTTTTGGCAGTTGTTGTGGTCATCACCATATTCCCGATACTGTATGCATTCATGGGTTCCTTTAAATCCAATGCAGAAGCATCTCTTGGTGGGACTTTTTTTCCACAGCAATGGGTGTTTACAAATTACTATGAGGCAATGCAACGGTTCAATTTTTTTAGATATACACTCAACAGCCTATATGTTGCGTTTTTTACAACAGTGGGTTCCATCTTTGTGGCATCTTCGGCAGGCTACTGCATAGCGCGGAGGGACTTTCCGGGGAAAAAACTGCTAATGGCGTTATATCTGTCCACCATGTTCGTATCAGTTGGCGCACTCACCATGCGGCCATTATATGAAATGATGGTAGATGTTGGCCTGCACAACTCACTGTGGGGCGTTATTCTTATCCAGATAGGAGCGCAGGGGACAAATGTTTTTCTGGTCTCCAAGTTTGTTCAGGGGGTACCAAAGGAGATGGATGAGGCAGCTGTTATTGACGGATGCAGTTTCTTTCGTATTTATTGGCAGATTATTATTCCTTCCATTATTCCGGTGTTGGGCGTGGTGGGGCTGTTTAGCTTCCGCGGATCTTGGAACGATTATGTACTCCCGTCCATTTTTACTATGGCAAAACCGGAACTTCGCACACTCACTGTTGGGGTGGTCTCTTTGAAATACACCTCTGATGCGGCTGCGGAATGGAATATTATGCTGACAGGCGCGTCTATCTCCATTTTGCCTATGCTGATTGTGTACATCTTTACCAACAAAACCTTTATACAGGGCTTGACTGTAGGAGCGGTCAAGGGATAAAGGCTGTGAGAAACGCCAAACGGAGATAAAAATAAGAGCGGAAGGGATGGTACATTATGGTGAAACGAAAGATAGCAGTGGCTGCCGCTCTGCTACTTATGGTGGAATGGATTCCCTCTGAGGCATATGCCTTTGGGCGGTCTATGACTGTATCCCCGGACCCTGAGACAAGCCCATATCAGTTGTTTCAAGCATTTGGACCATCGCCAGTGGATGGACCATCACA
>CALLNG010000567.1 GCA_938005345.1 uncultured Clostridia bacterium | reverse complement strand
CCGGCAGGCGTACTTCGCAAACTGCGGACTGGTCGTCCGGCATCTGCACCATTAGGCTGCGGTCATAGCGGTCGTAAATCACCTGGTTTTCATAGTCGATACCGCCAATTAAAATATTTTCATAGGACTCGATTTCCACTAGGTTGTAGGAGCCGCCTCCGTCGCTGTTGGACAGGCGGATGCTGCCGTTTTCCAAATTAAACAACGATGCATCGTACACCACAGACCGTCCGTTGTACATTATGTTCGCGTCCCGCCCAATATAGGTACTGGTGGTTCTGCCATCCTCCACATAGCGCAGGGTGTTGTTGCTATAGGAAATGATATCGTTTGCTGGAATTATTACTTCCGCACTCTGGGGCATGGTATTGATGTAGAGCAGCACCAGTTCCTCCGGCAGCGTCTCATCTATTTTATAATAAATGATGACGCCTTGGCCCATAAAATTTGCTGCATTGGTTTCCCCAACGTTGTAAATTTGCCCGTCAATTTTGACTTGCTGCTGCTGCAACTGGGACGAGGTTTTATATGTATCGTTGACCACGACGTTCCGCAGCATATAAATCTGCATGACGTTGGTGAGCAGCGTTTCTCCGCGCACCACTTCATACTGCGGGTATTCGTTGTCATACACGGTCTGCTGGCGCAAATCCGCCCGCAGCGCCTGATAAATCAGGTGTGCTGCCTGCGCGCGTGTCAGCGGCTGATCCTGCGGCAAATCGCTGCTGATACCAATGGTGGACGCCTGAATGATATATCCTGTCGGATACCCGCCCTGCGCCAGGGCAAGCTGCTGGTAACCTGTGATGGATACCAACACTTTGGCTGCCTGCGCAAAGGTGACAGGCGAATCCGGCTCAAACAGGCCACCGCCCACGCCAGAAAATACGCCGCTGCCATTTAGTGCTGCAATTACGCCTGCTGCATAATGGTCCTGCGGCACGTCGCTGAACACCTGCTCCGCCGCCGGTGTTTTATCATATCCCAAAATGGTACCGACCATCATGGCAAAATCTGCCCGCAGCAGTTCCCCTTCTGGGTCAAAGTCGTTGTTTTCATCGCCGGTGATGACACCAATCGCTTCCAATATGGCAATTTCCTCTGCATATGGCGTTTCCTCTGTCACGTCGCCAAACGCGGCAGACGCCAGTACGGTCGGCAAAAGCATGACCGCCGCGAGAACCATCGCAAAAATTCTTCTTTTCATGTCTTCTACCTCCCTGCTACCGCCATGACGGCTGCAATCATTTTCGCACTCTCTGCACGCGTTGCCTGTTGCTGCGGCGCAAAGGTGCCGTCTCCGTTCCCGTTCAAAATGCCTGCCCGGCGCATGGTTTCAACCGCCTCTACTGCATAGCCAGCAATTTGGTCCGCGTCCGTAAAGGCCACCGTGCCGCCGCCTGTTCCAAAAGTCACGCCACACACTTTGGCCGCACGGTCCATCATGACCGCCATATCCTGGCGGGAGATGTTGGCGTTGGGTGAAAATGTGCCGTCTCCTGCTCCTTGTACAATACCGCTAGCCTGCGCTGCCGCTACGATGCCATAATACCAGTCGCTCTGCGCCACGTCCTGGAATGTGGTGGTCTGGCCCGCTTGCTCCAGCCCAAATGCACGCACAATCATAGCCAAAAATTCTGCACGGGTGATGGAATCCTCCGGACGGAACCGTCCGTCTGCGGACGCCTGCACCACTCCTTTGTCATACAGCTGCTGCACTGCTTCCTGTGCCCACGGTGTGCTGTCCATATCCTGGAATACGCCGCTTTGCGGTTCTTCGCTGCCGCCGCTGCCCGGCAATGCCGGCTGGCCAGAGACGCCGCCGCTGACTGTGGTGCCGCCACCACCGCCGCCGCCAATGCTTCCGCCGCCACCGCCGCCGGTACCACCACCGCCGCCCGGTGTTTTCTCAGCGTTCAGCTGGTTGTCTACTGCCTGGTAGAACGCAGTTCTCAGTTGGTCAACCGATTGGTAATTTACATTCAGCATGGCAATAAATACATTGTTTTTATTGGAAATTTGGTTGTATTTCGTGGTATCCAGCTGCATTTTGTCCGCATAGGTTACCAGTAAGGCCTGCTGGATTTCCGAATAGTTTTCCGGTTTGGAAACTGTTCCCAGCAGCAGCGCATCGCCATAGGCTGTTTCTATATCTTCCGGCGCGTCATAGGACCCGCTTTGCAGATAGTTCAGGGCATACTGCTGTGCCTCTTCATTGAGCCCCTCCAGCTGTGTCAAATCCACGCTGATGACATCGCTGTACTGCTCTAATACCGCTGCAACATTTTCCGCGCCGCACCCTTCCACCGACGCCACTGCCATAGCCGGATGGAAAATTTCATACACCGCTACCACGTCCTGCGGCTGCTGCGCTTTCACGCCGGCTGCCACCAGCGCGTTGACTTTTTGTGCACGGCTGCCCAGCTTGTTATACTCCGTCATATCCAGCATGAGTTCCGCCGATTTTTCCACCAGGACGTCTCCGACCGCCTGCGCCACTTGTTCTTCCGATCCGCTGGTATTGGCGGCCTCCCGTAGCAGTGCAACCGCGTCCAGCTGCTCCTGCTCGCTCACAAATACGATATCGCCGTAATCGCTCAGGCCCGTATCTGCCGCTGTTATGGTGATGCGGTAAGTGCCGACCGTACTATCGTCCGGAATGCGGAAACTATGCGAATAAGCGCCCGATTCGCCTGTGACAAAAAACTGGTTCAAATAAACCGGCGCCAGGGCTGCATCCACCGTGCCTTCTCCGTCCCCGGATTCTTGCAACAGTTCCGCAACTACAGTCATCATTTGCCCATATCCATTTTGGTAAATGCCGCTGGCGGTAATTACCTGCGTTTTCACGTCGCGGCTAATGTTGATTGTCAGCGGCTTCGCACTATCGTCCGCCGCTAAGGCAGCGAGCGCAAGCACCGCCGCCAATAGGATAAACCATTTTCGTTTCATTTCAATTCCTCCCCGCGTTTTGTTTCTTAGGGGCGTACGCCGCTGCGAAACTGGGTCGGCGTGACCCCTTCCATTTTCTTAAATACCCGCATGAAGGTCCCGGGACTGGCGTATCCCACCGCGCCCGAGATTTCTTCTATGGTGTGCCCGGTTTCCCGCAGCAGCACCTTTGCTTTTTCTATCCTCACTTCGCTGATATAATCCAGCAGACGCATACCGGTCTGCTTTTTGAACGAGGTGGAGACATAGCCCGGATGTACTTTCAAATAATCCGCAATGCCCGCCACGCTCAAATTGGTGTTGGAATAATTTTCTTGTACGAACTGTTCCACCTTGCTGCAAATTTTGTTTTTTTCCTGCTGCTCCACATATTCGCACACCGTGGACAAAATGTCGCTGACCACCGCGCGCA
Source organism: uncultured Clostridia bacterium (assembly GCA_938005345.1). GTDB lineage: Bacteria > Bacillota > Clostridia > RUG12999 > RUG12999 > JAAWTG01. The sequence goes on along the minus strand of CALLNG010000567.1, from coordinate 4,505 downwards.
AATCGCGGATGTTGTCACAGCGCATGATGCGGTCCACCGGTTTTAAGCTGTCCAAAAATTCCTCCTGGTGGTCGCCAAACACTTCCTGAATGGTTTTAATCATGGTGCTGGCAATGTCAAACATCAAACATCTTACCAGCTGCATGGGCAAAATGTCCGATTCAAAATTCCTTTGAAACACTTCCTCCAGCACCGCTTCCGCCTCTTCCTTGTTACCGGAGCGGACCAGATAGATAATCTGCCGTTCCTTTTCCAGCGGATAATAGTACCCAGACTGCTGTTTTTCCTGCAAATCCGCATACCAGATACGCCTTGTTTCCTGGTTGATGATTTTATATTCCATCGCTGTCAGCGCTTCCTTGTAGGCAATGTCCATGCCTTCCTCTAAATCGTGCACCTCGCTGATAGCGGCTAGAAACTCAAACTCAAAATTACTTTGCACTACTTCGGCACATTCATCCAAATCCTTGTCCAGCAGCTTGCGGCGGCGCGGCAAATCTTCCTCCCGCAGCAAAATACAGCACGCCAAAAACTCATCTATCACAACGCCGAATGCACTGCCATGGCGGGACGCAATTTCCGTGAAAATGTTTTCCAAAATGACCATAGCAAGTTCCTGGCGTTTTTCCGCTGTAAGCGTACTTTCCTCCGCAAACAGTTGCTCCACGTCCTCCGGCGACAGCAACACGACTACCGCCCTGTGGGACACCACCGGAATTTGAAAGGCTTCCAGCGATTCTTCCACCGGAATGGAAGAATGAATGTTGCCTTGCAGCAAGCGTTCGAGAAAATTGCGCCGCAACACGTTCTTTTGCTGCCGCAAAAAGGTGTCCACATGCTCTTTTTCCGTCACCACTTTGCTCAGCGCTTGCTCAATGAAAGCGTATTCATCTATTTTTCCTTCCTGGTCAAACTCTGCGCCCGTCCGTTCCCTCACGGCGGCAAGCAAGTTGCTAAACGGCTGGTAGTTGCGCCGCAGCAGCATTGCGCCCGCAATACCTGCAATTAAAATATAAACGGCCGCCATCAGCAGGACAATAGCCAACGGTTTGTGCATCCGCGCCATAAATACGTCATCTGTCACCACTGAAATGTAACGCCAGCCGCTGCTGGCAGAGCGGGACTGGATAACATAAAGATTGGTTCCCTGAATGGTTTTCTTTTCAATTTCCTCGTCACTGAGCAGCTGGGTGACATCGATATCCGGGTCGCCTGTCCCGGGAATCAGTTGGTTGTTTTTATCCAAAATATAAATCTTTCCCATGCGCTCCGGCGCATTTTCTTCTATTGCAGAAAGCAGCTCATTTTGGCTGATTTCCACGACCGCCGCGCCCAGGACCTGTTTTTCTCCCAGCGGCAGCGTCTGTGCCAAAACAATTGTTTCTCTGGTCACGCCCGCCGAATCCGTAAGGCTCCGGGAAAAAATGTGGCTGCCCGGTGCGCTGAGCACCGCATTTTTGATTTGGTTCATGTCCTCCATGCTCATGCCCCGGTAGTGCAGAAAATAGTCGCTAATCGGGCGGCTGGCAGTGGGCGTAATGCAATAGTCTAGACTGGGGATCATAATATAAAATTCTGAAATTGCGCTTTCCTGCGCCACGTAGACGCTCAAATTCTGCGCCGCATCACTCATACCGTAGCGCAGTTCGCTGTCTACAGGCAACTGGCTTCCCAGAAGCTCCGTGATAGTCCGGTCAATTGCAACTTGGGCATAGATGCGTTCCACTTCTCCAAGGATGCTGTCCGTCTCCCGCTGCATGTTTTGCACCATCATTTGGTTGGAACGGGTGATTTCCTCCTTGACCACGCCAAACATATAGGAATAAATCACCAATCCTGCAAAAATGGGCAGCACTAGCAGAATGATATAGGACACGGCCCAGGCCATGTAGATTCTCCGTTTTCCCTTCACATCTATACCCCCGTTTTTATTGTACCGTTAGCGGCTCGCAAACCGCCTGCCTGCCGGATTCTCCGCTCCAGACAAATACGCGCAGCGTGCTTCCTTCTGCGCTTTCCACGGCGATGGGTTCCGTTTCAAACGTATCGCTGCTATAGGCGTCCAATGTCACGGCAAGCGTCTGCGCCTGCGCCAATGTATCTCCTTGGTACCACGCCAAAATCACGGTCGCCGTCTTTTCAGCGTCTGTGTTGTTTTCCAGCTGCGCACTGGCGCGCACTTCTTCGCCGCTTTCCAGTGCAGCGATGGACTGCACTTCTTCGCCCTCCGCGTCCAGCACCGCTAGATGCGTCCGTCCAAAATCGCCCGCAGCGCTTTCAAAGATTTCTACCTTGCCGCTTCCCACTGATACACTGTTGTTTGCTTGCACCGCTTCGGCAATTTCTACGCGGTACTCCATATTCATTACCAGCGGATTCTCCGGACGCAGCGAAACGGTGTTGGTCATGCTGTCATAGTCCAGGCTGTACGGCACTGCGATTCCTTCCGCAGAGCGTTTGAGCTGAATGTTTTTCGCCGTTATGGTTTCCTGTTTCATCGGCATGGAGAATAGCAGCTGTATTTCCACGGTATCCTGCGGAGCCTGGCCGCTGCGCAGAATGCCAGAAGAATCCAGGAATTTTACTTTCATAATGCCCGGCATTTCTTTTCTGGTACCGATGGAGAAATTGTCAATATAGATGCTGCCCTCCGTTTTGGATGGGTTTATCATCGTCACACGCGCGGTCGGCACATCTGTCATCGACTGGTTCTGCAGCGGCTGTCCCGCCACCAATAGCGTACCGTTGACATAGACGTCAATGGTTTTGGTATCCAAATTGATTTCTTCCCTAACCGTATACCAAGTATTGGTGTCATAGTCCATCAATTTTTTCACAACATTGCTTCCACTCATGACACTCAGCGAACCGTCTTTATAAAAGTTTAGATCCGTGTTCCAGCGCCCGCCGCTGTCTTTGATGGTGAAAATCTGCGCGGTATGGTCTTTGGTGGTCAACAGGAAGTCGGCCTGCAGCACCACCACACCGCTATTTGGCACACTGCCGCCCGGCACATTCAGTCCCACCCAGGGGCCGGCTGTAGTGGTGTTGGTATCCATCGTGAGCTTGGCGCTTGTACCGCGGCCCGTGTCAATTTGTTCCGCTTCAATAGTACCCTCATTAGGTACGCCGTCTATGGGCGACGAGGGGGAGCCGGTAAAGGAATTAAAATCGGATGATACGATTTCTTCTGTTACATATTGCGGCACATAAGGTTCGCCCACTGTCTCAAATGAAATTTCGCGTTTTTCGCCCGGCAGCATATTTCCTAGGAAATCGCACACATCGCCAATGGTCAGGGTGTAGGTTGCTTCCTCCATAAAAGAGCCGCCCGGCATGTTCAGCTTCATCCCGTAGGCGCTGACAACCAGTTCATAGTCCGTAATTTCTGTAGTTTCCCCTTCATAATACTGGGTCAGCGTCAGGTGTTCCTTGGTTATGGTGGAAGTGTCCATACGCGTTCCAAAATCTACTTGAATCGTACCATTTGCCGCCGCTACAGATGCATCGCCGTTAGCCGGCGTAGAGGTCATGTTGTCGAATGGCAGCGCAGAGCGTTTGGTAATTAAAATATCGTCAAATTCCGTTGTCATGGTATCATAACTGCTGACATTGTTGTTGTCAAAGCGGTGGTCAAAGCGCACCGTATTGACAAAGGTGCGGGGCTGGTCTCCCGCCGTAAACGTATTTTCCACAATTAATTTTCCATTGATGTACACCTGATAGGGAATCTCCCGGCTGCCCACCGTCTGGGTGGAAATAATGACAAAGTCATGCCATACGTTTTTTTCCAGCAGCAGCTGCGTGCCGGTTTCGGGATCCATGACGTCCTGGTCAAAGCAACGCAGCTTTTGCCCGTACAGGTTCAGTACATTGATAAAGGACGTTCCAGCGCTGGTGCTTTCCCGCCACAAAACCTGCCGGTAATCTTCATCCTCGCCAATCCGGATGCGGAAGGACGTTACCATTTCACCGGTGAAGTCCACGCCATCCTTTTGGAAATAGATATCTTTCTGCCCTCCTCCGCCTACCCGCGCGGCCGTCAGTTTCACGGCCTGCGTCGGCAAGCCTTCCTTGTTTGTCGTTTGCTCCAGGGTAATGGAGCCGCTCTTGATCCCCTTGTCCGCATCCACCACGCCTTCGTCAAAGAACCAGTTGTCTTTTATTTCGTCTGTGGACGCATATCCTTCAAAATCTTCTTTCACCTCCGCGATGCCGGCGGCGCCTGCCGTTAGGCAGGGCGCCCCCAGCAAGGCCACCGAAAGAAGCAATGCTAACCACCGTTTCATCGTGTTCTCCTCCTTTTTATTCTCCCAGCACTTTCACTTCCGTGACGCTGAACCAAGTTCCTTCCGATGTACCGTTTCCGACAATGCGGATATACCGTGCTTTCTTGCCAATTTCGGTATATTCGTAGTCCAGTGTAGTTCCCGAACTGGTATTGGAAGAAACATCCTCAAAGTTTTCACCGTCTTCCGAAACCTGCACGTCGTAGTAGTTGAACC
>CALLNG010000566.1 GCA_938005345.1 uncultured Clostridia bacterium | reverse complement strand
AAAAGGAAGCAAGACGGCCAGCCGGAAGCAGTACCAAAAAATGCTTCGTGAAGCAGAAAAAGGCCTGTTCCATACCATCCTTATTCATAAATATGACCGTATCGCCCGCAACCTTGGGGAGCATGTGAACCTTGAAAAACGCTTATCAGATATAGGGGTTGCGTTGATTGCCACGGCGCAAGACTTCGGTACTTCCAATGAATCTAAAATAATTCGGACGCTCATGTGGTCTTTATCGGAATATTATATTGACAATTTGGCGGATGAAACAAAAAAAGGCCACCGGGAAACGGCATTGAAAGGCCTGCACAATGGGGGATATCCGCCGTTTGGCTATGACGTGGTAAATCAAAAATATGTTGTCAATGAGTTTGAAGCGGTCTATGTTCGGAAGATGTTTCAAGCGGCATTAAACCGCACAGGCTTCACGGAATTACTGCAAGAGATGGAGGAACGCGGCATAAAAGGGAAACGCGGGAAATCTATCAAATACACACAAATATACGAGATTTTGCGGAATGAAAAATATACAGGGGTTTATACATATAGCGAACATGAAGAAGAGAAAAGGGCAGCGCGTAGAAGCAAACCACATGCAATCCGTATTGAACATGCATTCCCGGCTATTATTGATAAATCAACCTTTGAGGAGGTACAAAAGATTATGGATGAACGGAAACAGACAGGCAAAAAAGCAAATTATTTGTGCAGTGGGCTTGTGTATTGCTCCTGCGGTGCAAAAATGCACGCGGCAAAATCGGAGAGAAAAGGCCACACCTACTATTATTTTTCCTGTTCCAAACGGTGTGGGAATCCGGCCATACGGATGGAGAAGGTAGACAAGGCGGTATTGTCATATTTACATGACATCCTGTCAAGCAAAAACCAACTTAAAATAGCAGACGCATTGCGTAATTACAAGGAAGGGAAAGGGCAGCGCATAGAGGACTTCAAAGCCATTATACGCCGGAAAATTGCGGAGAAAGAAAGCCAACATGAAGCATTGTTATCTAATCTTTCTACCGGAATGCTGCCGCCATCGGTTGTGGCAGATGTAGGGGAACGTATGAAAGAATTGAAAGAGGAAATAGAACAGCTAAAACATACGGAACCGCCTGCGGATTATACCGTGGAACAAATTACATCCTGGCTGGAGTCTCTCAAAAATAATACAGACGAAAAGGCCGTGCATTTGTTAGTGGAAAGAATTGATATAAAAAACAAGACCGAAATCTACGCAAAAAGCACGTTAGAATCGGTCTTGTGTGAAAATGGTTGCGGGAGGCGGATTTGAACCACCGACCTTCGGGTTATGAGCCCGACGAGCTACCGAACTGCTCTATCCCGCGATATATTGGTGCCGGAAACCGGAATCGAACCGGTACGGGAGTTTCCTCCCACAGGATTTTAAGTCCTGGGCGTCTGCCAGTTCCGCCATTCCGGCTTATTTGCCTTTCAACAAATTAATTTTACCATAAATATTGATATATGTCAATAGTTTTTAATAAAAATATTATAGAGAAACTTTTTTGTTGCATGTGCCTTTAGTCCAGTATATGCAAAATGCGATTCAATATGCAAAATAAAAAAACGAATAATATAGCAGCTGCTTTTGCCAACATTCAGCTGCTACAGGAGGAATGCTTGTTCTGCCACTGTTGCAATGTTTATTAAACATCATGAAAAAGAAAAATGCGGAGAACGCAGATTGGAAACGAGATAATTCTTTTCCAAACGAAAATAAGTTGGTTGACAAGGGGATTGTATTAGACTTTCAGTCATCATGATGATATTATAAAATAACAAGAGGCAATGATTTTACCGAATTTCCCCTTGTTTTGTGTAATGTTTGAAACTTGGATAAGACGAGGCTGCGGAGGAAAGGAATGCTATACAATGATTATATGAATGCGCAGTGCTGGTTACACAGGGGTTTCTTGGAAGCTATGTTATGCTGCTAACGGTGTTTCGTAGTCCAGTGCGTGTTTGGCATCTGCGCTGGATTGCAGTTATTGTTTGGGGCGTAGGAACCAATATTTTCATGGCTTTTTTTATGACTTTGGGGATGTCTATATGCATGTTGGTGTGCTGGCGTGACGCTTCCTTACATATTGACAACGTTTTGGTGTTCACGTTACAGGTATTTGCGTGTCAGGTTTAATATTTGCATCTGTCTTTGGCTTGGCTGTATTGGGAATGCTAATGGTATATTGGCACACGTCTTAATACCGGAAAATATATAGATTCATGTTTGATACGAGGACTTCTTATTTGGCGCTCTATTTCATTGTACGTTTTTTTCAGTCCAATTATCAGCGAATGCTGCGGCTTTTAGATCGTGGTTGAGGTGTCATGTGTCTTATTCCGGCTATCACGTTTTTGTCAACGCTTTATATGATTAACAATCTTGTGAAGGGAAACACGCTGCCTATAGCGATTGTGATGTATAGTGTGACAGCGATTTGTACCTGCGTCTACATTTTGATATATTTATTTTTTATCAGAGTATTGCAGGAATATGAACAAAAAAACAGCTAACATTTGATGAGCGCTCAGATTGCGGTGCTGGAATGGCAGTCGGAAGTCAATTGTGAAGCAGAAGAGGCATGCGCATTCAGCACTATGACATGCGCCATCAATGGAGGATGATTTCGGCGCTGGTGGAGCAGGACGATACACAGGCCGCGTTGGATTTTATCGGTACAGCGCAAAAACAACTGGATGAAACAACTACAAGACGTTGGGGTCAAAATTCCATCCTTTGCCGTATTTAGCGCCTACTTTGCCTGGGCGAAGCGGGAAAACATGAATGTTGAGACAAAATTAAATATTTCAGACCGTTTGCCGGGTTGTGCAGCCAAACTGTCTATAGCGTTTGCGAATGTGCCGGATAATACAAGTAAAGCCTGCTCGGTACGGCCGGAAGAACAACGCAGAATCGTGTGTAAGTGTGTTGATCGACCATGGCTTATGCCGCAGGTGAAAAATCCATATACGGAGGAAGTTCACTTTGACAGCAAAGGCCTGCCAATTGACGCGGAGAAAGGACACGGTATTGGCACACGTTCTATTGTGGTATTCTGCAAAAAGCACGATGCGGTGTGCGACTATCAGGTAAAGGATGAATGGTCCCAACTAAGAATATCGTTGTAGCTGAAAGGATTATAAACAACGCAGCTCAAAACCGTTTGCGGGTTTAGACTGCATTGTTCTATGGGTGCATGGTCAAAGTCGGAATCATCACAAATATGCTTAATTCGACACAGTACCGGACAAAAATAGATAGTAAAGAACCGTTCAAGACACGTCAGCTTGGCGGGATTTTCGGCATTTTCGGACAATTTTTTCAAAACTACTTGATTTAATTGCCATACAGGGATATAATAAGTGCATTAAGTTGGCGGTAAAAAATGGAATGTGAGGCGCAGTTTGCAAATAGAATATTGCTGGTATTACAAAAGTGAAACGCATTGAAGCAGCATAGCAGGAGGTGTGGCTATGTCATCCTACCGCGAATTGGTGAAAAACTTTGAAAAAGTCCGTGCCTACATGCGGGAATTTTGTGTTTATGGTTTTAAAAGCCGCGGCGAATACGATACAAAAAGCGCTCGCTCTTATGACAATGAGCGCCGCCGCATAGAAAGCTGGCTTGGACACTACATGACCTTTGTTAGGACGGCAGAAGGCAAAACTATGTTTATTTCCATTCACAGCCGCATTTCTTCGCATAAACCCTTATATAAGGCATGAAAACAAAAAGCTTCACGGACAAGGATATCACGCTTCATTTTTCCTTTTTTTTGATATTCTGCATTCACCAGCCAATGCGTTATCTTTGCCGGAAATAATGCAAAAAATCGACGAGTATCTTTGCAACTTTGACAATCCGATGATATTTGATGAATCTACCATGCGAAAAAAGCTGAAAGAATACGATGCGGAAGGCATCATCGTAAGTGAAACCTGCGGAAGAAAAAAGAGGTACCGCAGAGCGGAGGATTCAAAGGTTCCATGGGATTTTGATACATTGCATTTTTATTCAGAAATTGCACCTTGCGGTGTTGTTGGGTCTTATCTTCTGGAAAAGTGTAACGAACAAGAGGACCATTTTGGATTCAAGCACCATTATAAAACCAGTACATTAGACAGCGGTGTGCTATGCAAGTTGTTTGAAGCAATGCGCCTGAAATCCAACATTCAGTCAGGAATATATCCCGCCGCTGCCTTGAGCTGCAAAACATAGCGATTATTCCTTTGAAGATTTTTATCAGCGTGCAAAACGGAAGGCAGTATCTTTTGGCATGCCATCCGGAAAAGGGGAGAATACAATCTTTTCGTGTAAATTACCTGTCCGAAGTCAAAATTGGCGAGGTGTGCTTTAACTTTGATGAACTCCGCACAAAGCTGAATCGTGCACAGCGGTATATGTGGGGCGTAAACATTAGGGAGACGGACCAATTTTTGGAACAGGTGGAATTTACCATTAAGGTTGAAGCAGGAGAGGAACATATTTTACGCCGACTACAACGAGAAAAGCGTACCGGCAGAGTAGAGAAGGCTGACCGGACGCATTACCGTTTTTTTGCAGAAGTATTATGATACAAACGAACTTATCCCATGGATTCGTACGTTTATTTGCCGGATCACAGAGATTCGCTTTTCTAATAAAATCGTGGAAGCTCAATTCAAAAACGATTTGGAACTCATGTATCAGATGTATGGGATGGAGGGGGCGGGATACCGTGATATTCAGTGAACTCTATAGTGCTTACTACAATGCAGTTGCGGGTGTTCTCCGTGAGGTAATACAAGGGGAAACAGAGGAAAAAGTCCTGCAAGACACAGTCAAAGGGCATTCGTTTTCCGAGAGTGTCTTGACGGTGCTGCCCTCGCTCAAAAGCAAAAAGTGGCAGTTGATAAAAAGCGATGGGACAACGCCGATTCAAAATATCCCATCCATGCCGCTTACCCTGCTGGAGAAACAATGGCTAAAAGCAGTTTCCCTAGATCCCAGAATACAGCTGTTTCCGGTATCGCTTCACGGGCTGGAGGATGTCAAGCCATTGTTTACGGCGGAGGATTTTGTACTCTATGATCAATACGCAGATGGGGATCCGTATTGGGATGAGGGCTATATCGTGCGATTTCAAACCATTCTGAAGGCGCTTCAAAAGAAATGCCCCTTCATATAGAGTCCGTGGACAGCAGGGGAAATGTCCGGCAGATGATTGTTTTGCCGCTTCGCCTGGAGTACTCGGAAAAAGATGACAAATTCCGTTTAATTGCATCAGGCTGCAGGCAGGGGAGAACAATCAATCTTGCCAACCATACAGAGGAGAAATGGACATCCCGGCAAAGGAATTGCCATCAAAAAAAGAAACGGTCACGCTGAGAATTTCTGATGAAAGAAATATACTGGAACGGTGCATGCTCCATTTTGCCCACTTTGAAAAACGGGCGAAACGAATCGATGACAAGAATTACCTGGTACATATTCGCTATGGTAAAGACGATGAGATGGAAATGGTGATTCGGATATTAGGGTTCGGTCCGTTGATAGAGGTTACAGAGTCAGACAGCTTCCGAAACCTAATAGTAGAACGGTTAAACAGACAAAAAAGCTGTGAACTTTTTTAAGTTCGCAGCTTTTTTTCCGTGATTTTTGTAAAGCGTGTTGGTAAAATATACAGGCAAGGTTCCTTTAAGAGGGTGTATGTGTTTTATGTTTCACCGCGGTGCATGGGGCAATGCCGAAATGCATGCCAAGGACGCATGCAATGTATCACCGGCAGAGCAAAATGATACGCTCTGCTCGGACGATGAGTAATCCTCAAACGAGTCTTACAGGCCCTGCTTTGCGGGGCTCATCCCCGCTCGGTATGTTATTTCACGCATACTGCCTGAGAAAGATTGCCGGAAACGGCGGAAGAACATGATACGAAAGTATTGATTGACCATTCATTCGCAGTCACTCGGCCGATGAAGCTAGGATGTATCCCGGCTTTGGAAGCAATGTATGATCTGCTTTGCCCGAAAACAGATACCGTGTTTCAAACCCACAAGCCAAAAGAAACTCTTTCCGCTTGTGTGTGCGTGCACTAAAGTGTTCGGCCGCAGATGGTGCAGGAGTGATTGCGGCCGCAAATTAACCCTAAGGGAGGTATTACATAGGATGAAAAAAGTGATTATCAACGAAAATCAAAAGGGATTTCTTTTCAAAAGCGGCAGGTATATAAAATTGCTTCATGCCGGAAAGCATTTTATTTGGGGGGACACCAACATTGAAATTGTGTCTCTTGAGGAGCCGGTTTCTTCCGGCAGATGTGCCCTTGACACATTATTGAGTGACAATGACATTTTAAGTGCGGTACGCATGGTTGAGGTCGCGGACGAACAGTTGGTGCTTCATTTTGTCAATGGAAATTTTCATTCCATACTTCGGCAGGGAAAATATGCTTTTTAGTCCATACTAGATAGGCACGAATTTAGATAAATCGATATTCCCACGCCATATATCGAGGAAACCATTCCGGCCTATATCTTTGCAAAAATCCCGTCTGCATATTATATCAAGGTGGAAGTGGCGCAGCATCAAAAGGCAAGACTTCATTTTAATCAAAAGCTTGAAAAAATTTTGGATGCGGGAACCTATTATTTTTGGGAAAATACTACAAAAATTGAGGTTCATTTTGTAGATACTGCCTTACGCAGATGAATATCACGGGACAGGAAATTTTAACACGGTACAAGGTGTCTCTCTGTATCAATTTCGTTTGCAATTACCGGATCACCGATTATGTGAAGATACTGACAGAAATTGATGATTATGCGGAGTAAATGCATGTGACCGCCCAATTGGCATTGCGGGAGTATGTCGGCAAATACAAGCTTGACGAGATTCTGGAAAATAAAGAGGACTTGTCCCAGTTTGTGTTCACAAAACTGAAAGAAAAAGAAAAGAATCTATACGTGGAAATTACTGATGCTGGAGTGAAAGACATGATTCTTCCGGGAGAAATTCGTTCTATCATGAACACGGTGCTGATTGCTGAAAAGCGTGCGCAGGCCGACGTGATCACCCGGCGAGAAGAAGTGGCGTCCACCAGGTCGCTGTCGAATACAGCTAAACTGATGGAGGAAGACCAGACGTTCTATAAACTCAAAGAACTGGAATATATGGAGCGTATATACGAAAAGGTCGGCAATATTAATCTGAATGGCAACAGCGATGTGTTATCACAGCTCGCCCGTATTCTTAAGGGGAAAATGGTATATTGGTAATAAAAGCCGGGAGACGCTGCCAGTAATTTTGCCTGGAAAAACGTCTTCCGGCTGTGCAGAAAGGAGAAGCGTATGATAGAAGTTGTTGGTAAATACAATACAGCGGTATGTTATACAGAAACTTTAGACACCGGGGCATACGCCCAGATTCAGGTTGTA
>CALLNG010000565.1 GCA_938005345.1 uncultured Clostridia bacterium | reverse complement strand
AAGGTCACAAAGATCGCATCCGGCTTTCTGGGAGTGGTCGTGCTGATTGCGCTGGCGGCAGGCGGCGGCTTCTACGCTTTCACTAAGCAGAAGCAGAAAAAGCAGGCCGAAAAAGAAGCCCTCGACCCCGATGCAAACTACACCGAGGACAAGGGTGATTTTGAAATTCCAATGGAGAATGAGCCGGAGGAAACCAGTGAGGAGAACAACACAGAAGTATAATTTTATTGGCGGCGTTTGCCGCCTTACATATACATCCGACAGGCTGTTTAGTTGTTTTCGTTACTCACACAACGGTATACGGCAATGATGTTGGGCTTTTCTCCGACTATTTTCACATCATACTTTTCAGGGAAGTTCTTGAGGAAAAGGCTCAACTTTTGGAAACCATAAGTTCGGCTATCAAAATCTGGCTTTGCTCTTCTTAAGAACAGTCCTACCTTTGCTACATTGACCCACCCATCCTCGTCTTGGAAGGTATCATAGGCTTTTTCCAGTAAAGCATGAATTTCGTTTAGATCATTTTTCTTTTCGGAATTTTCTTCAGCGGGAGCAGAACTAGCAATTGGAGTTGAATCAGTTTTCTGTACATCTTCCTTGAGCTGCTTTGTAGATTCTTCTTTTTCGTTGTTGGGCGATATAGACACTTCTGCTTTTTCTTTTTGGGGAGAACTAACAGCATCTTGTGCATCGCTTTGGGAAGAACTAGCAGCATCTTGTGCATCGCTTTGGAAAGAACTAACAACATCGTGTGCATCGTTCCCTTCAACCGAAGAAGAGCAGTTTTCCAAGAAGAGAAATTCATCGCAGGCATTCCGGAAAGCAACAGGGGTTTTTTGCTCACCAACGCCCATAACATAAACCCCTGCTTCGCGCAATTTTATTGCCAACGGAGTATAGTCACTGTCGCTTGAAACAATAACAAATGCATCATAAAGGTTTGTATACAAAAGTTCTATGGTATCAATTACCAGTGCCATGTCTGTTGCGTTTTTGCCCGAAACATAGTCGAATTGCTGCTCAGCTTTAATCGCCAACCGCTTGATGATTTCACCCCAGTTTTTTAACGTTGGTTTATGCCAGTTGCCATAAGCACGCTTCACCACAATTCTGCCGCGTGTTGAGATTTCATGAAACACATCTTCCAATTTTGAAATCTGGGTATTATCGGCATCAATCACCACGGCGATTTTTTGAAGTTCCTGCATTGAAATTCACCCCTCCTGTTACCTTTTATAATCATTATATCGCGCACTATATGAAAATTCAACTCAAATATTCATTATAAAAAAGATTGGAGGAATGTTAATTGTCCTATCGCTTAGTAATTGCGGAAAAGCCTTCAGTCGCACAGGCTTACGCAAAGGTTCTCGGTGCGACAAACAGAAATGACGGTTATCTGGAGGGCAACGGCTATCTGGTAAGCTGGTGCATTGGTCATCTGGTGGAACTTGCCCCGCCCAATGTCTACGATGAAAAGTACGTCAAGTGGAGCATCGCAGATTTGCCTATATTACCGCAAAAGTGGCAGTACCTCGTGTCTACGTCCACCAAAAAGCAGTTTGGCATTCTGCAAAAGCTGATGAACCACCCAGATGTGGATAGCATTGTCTGTGCAACGGATGCAGGGTAGTGCGGTTAGGTGACTTAAGAGAAAGAAAAAGAGACCTCATCTCGTAAAAAAGCTAACGCGGTCGTCCGTTTCTGTATTGAAATACAGTGGACGGCCGCGTTAGCTTTTGGTGACCAAATAATGCCATGCCCCACAAGCAGGCAGATCAGCTGTTATCTTGGATTATTTGATGTTGCTATCAAGTTCTTGTGGTTCAAAACGCAATCTAAAACTCAATGGATTTTGCTATTTCTAACACTTGGCTTTCCGACACGGAATTCGATTCAAGTTCAACGGCAACAAAGCATTCTTTCTCGTTGTTATAAGAGAGGATGCCCCAGTTGTTCACAGGCTCAGCGTTTGCACCATCCTGATAAACTACTGTTGTAAGTGCAGTCGTTCCATATTTGTTTGTTTTAACCACATCATACCTGCTGTCTGTATCAAATCTGTAGACCGACCCAAGCCGAAGTGCAGAATATACGACCTGCACGGAATCTTTATCTCCCTCGTATGGTTCATAATTGCTGTAACCAATTGCACCGATAAGTGTGTGATCACTATCATAAATGTCATACACGGTGTACAGCGGATTCAATCCAGCAAGCATGAGCGGCTCATGTTCGGTGTCTGACTTTTTTGTTTTCTCCTGAAATTTCCACCCCTGTGGAAGTGTAATGGAAATCGCGCAATTCGATTGTTCCGATTCTTGTGCAGAAAATTCAATTTTATGATTTGGAATTCTTTCACCTTCAAATGTCCATCCATCTAAAATTTTTGATGCCATTTCAGCATATTCTCCACCTGTAGATGCAGACTTCAAATATTTATAAAGCGCCTTCTTTTCTTCATCTGACCCAGTATAGGAAATTTCTGACCTAATTCCCGTTATGACAAGTTCTTCAAACTTCTCATCGGTCATCAGCTTACTATGCTTCAGTATCCGAAGCGTATCTTCTGGAAATTCAACAAGCCGCTTAGACAATACCGAAAAACAATCTTCGGTATATCCGCCATCTGAAATTTTAAGTTCTTCTAATATTTGACCCGTTTCCATATCCTCAAGTTCTGATAAAAAATCTTGTGGATTTGATACCGATATGGAAACAGAGGATTCGGTGGAGGATGACGGTAGCGAATTTGTTGCGCAGGCGGATAAACTGGCCAGCATGATTGTGAGAATCACTATTTGAAATCGTTTCATCAGACATAACCTCCATTTTGTGTACTCCAGCAGGAGCTTTTGTTTAGTCAACGTAGTTCACACTGTGTTTGTGACAGCTTTTTTGAAAAAAGTTCAAAATCTTGTCAGCTTTGGACGCTTCAACGAAAAAGTGTCCACACATTTGTAAATAATTACAAGCGTGTGGGCAAAAATTCAGCCAGTTAGGAAATGCTCTCTGCAATTTTTAGAATCTCTTCACGCGGTATCTTTCCAATGATCGTATGTGATATGCCATCTTTCTCCCATACTAGCACATATCTTGTACGGCCTCCGCTATTGTTTGTTCCGAGTGTGGCATCGGCT
This sequence comes from uncultured Clostridia bacterium, assembly GCA_938005345.1. Classification (GTDB taxonomy): domain Bacteria; phylum Bacillota; class Clostridia; order RUG12999; family RUG12999; genus JAAWTG01. Next base: position 64 of record CALLNG010000565.1, on the reverse strand, counting down.
GTTCCAACTTAACCTCGTTCTAAATAAACCGTCTGGCGGTATCTAACTGATTAACATTTCAACA
>CALLNG010000564.1 GCA_938005345.1 uncultured Clostridia bacterium | reverse complement strand
GCCATTGCGTATGACCGCATTTTGCTCAACGATGCCGGGATTTTTACCTATACGGGCAGCGACCCGTATCGGCAATGGGGAATATCTACCAAGGCTCATAATACGGTGGAAATCAATGGAAAGAATCAAACCAATTCCGCAAATAACCAGGGAGACCTTCACGATTGGGTAACCAACGATGCCTATGATTTTTTGAGCCAAAGTACAAAGGCCTATTCTACTATTGGAATGGACCATAGAAGAAGTATTACCTTTATTAAACCTAATATCTGGATTGTTTCTGATTTGATGACGCCGGAAGATGAAACAGCGTCCAACAGCTATAAACAAATTTGGCACATGCTGCCAACTGCGAATTTGGCAACAGATACGGATAAAAAGACCATCTATTCCAATTTCGATTCGGGTGCGAATATCATCGTGGCCTCAGCAGACCAGGATGTCACTGTAACGGAAGAGGACGGCTGGTATGACTATGGGTATCAACAGCTGACATCTGCAAAATTCGCTTACTTTGAGAGAAACAATGTCTCTGGCCCTGCTACATATGATACGGTATTGATACCGTACCAGTCGAAAGGCGCGACGGTTGATGTACAGCGCATTGAATTGGATGTGCCGACTTCACAGACAACAGCGCTGAAGTTTGCAAGCAATGTAGACGGAGAAAAAGCAACAACCTATTACATGTTGGATTATACAAACGATGGCAGCGAAAAGACCATGGAACAGTACCGGACAGATGGACAGTTGACTGTGGTACATACCAATGATTCCGGCGCGGTTAAAGAAGTCATTCTCAATAATGGCAGCAAAGTGACCCAAACAGATGGCACGGTATTGGTGGATGCTGGAAAAGATGTGCAGGCGCTTTCTTATGAAGTGATAGGCAGTACGGTTGAACTGACCACAGATGAAGAAAGCCTGGAAAACGTAAAAATTCATGCGGACAGTACGATCAATGCTGTCATGGTCAACGGAACTTCTGTTGCTTTCCAGCAGCAAGACGGTTTGCTGACGCTGACAGATGAAGAAAAACCATATACTCCGCCTAACGATCCAAATGCAAACCATGGCGGAGTTGGCGGTGGCAGCGGCGGCGGTGGCGGTGGTAATGAGCCAAGCGTAACGCCATCACCAACGCCAGGAACCGATGAAACACCAAAACCGGGTGTTACACCGACGCCAGAAGTAACGCCGCAGCCTTTCCAAGACACCATGCAGCATTGGGCAAAAGACTATATTCAAGATTTGCAGGAAAAGGGTGTCTTGCAGGGAGATGGATCGGGCAATTTCTATCCGGATCACGATATCAGCCGTGCAGAATTTATTGCAATGGTGGTACGGTCACTCGGTTTAGAAGAACAACCGGTAGACGGCGTGTTTACAGATGTATCCGCTGATAGCTGGTATGCAGGTGCGGTTGGCGCCGCATTGCAGGCAGGCCTCATTTCACGCGATACAACCTTCCGTCCGGAAGATCCTGTTACGCGGGAGGAAATCAGCAAAGTGGTGACGGGTGCACGCCATATCGTACAGTCGCCGCAAGAAATTCCGCAGGACTATCAGTTGCCTTATGAAGACAGCAGTCTTATCAGTCAATGGGCGGTAGAGTATGTGCGGGAAGCAAGCTATTTAGGGTTAATGAACGGCCGAACGCAGAGTCAGTTTGACCCGCAGGGAAATGCAACTCGGGCAGAAATGGCGGCAGTGCTAAGCCGGATGCTTGCCATGGAATGAGCCAATCAATAATGGAATGGTGAGGTAACATAGATAAAAAGGCCAGAGGAACTGAAATATATCCTCTGGTCTTTTTTACTACATAAAAACATAGATTTCTGTATAAAAAAGAGATTGCAAAACACAAGAAATGGGAGTATAATAGATAAGGTATGTCGGAAGTATACGTGTTACTGTGTAGTATGCTGGATACCGTTATCAATTTATTAATGCAGGTCGCTTGATATAGAGATAGACATTACAGAGGGAAGAAGGATGGAAGATGTTAAGTTATGAATTCTTAATGGATATTGCGATTATCCTGCTGGCCACAAAGCTTCTTGGATTATTGACTAAAAGATTTAGTATGCCGCAAGTGGTCGGGGCATTGTTAGCGGGCCTGATTTTAGGGCCGGCTATGCTAGGTGTTTTGAAAGAGACGGATTTTCTAAAACAAGTTGCCGAACTGGGCGTTATTGTGCTCATGTTTACAGCTGGACTTCAGACGAGCATCAGAGATCTAAAAAAGACCGGGACAGCCTCATTTATTATTGCGTTAATGGGCGTCTTGTTGCCTTTG
>CALLNG010000563.1 GCA_938005345.1 uncultured Clostridia bacterium | reverse complement strand
TTACGATAAATTTGTTGATACAGTAAAACAGTTAGGGGCTGAGCGTGCTGTGGAAATCAAGCAAACTGCTTATGAACGCTACATCAACCAATAGTTGGGAGAGGGAGGCCTAAAGATATGATGAAAAAAATAGTACCGTTACTTTTAGCATTGCTATTGCTGCCGTACAGTGCATTTGCGGCAGGAGAAGCAGTTCAGGAAAAAATGTTGTTTGAATTAAAAGAATTTGGCATTTTAGTGGGGGATGAATCGGGGGATATCCATTTGGATGACCCCGTGACCCGTGCAGAATGTTGTAAAATGCTAACAAGGCTGATGGGATTGGAGCAAGCGGCGCAAAACGGGCTGCCAGCACCGTTTTCTGATGTGCCGCAAAACTATTGGGCATCAAATTACATTGGACTCATGGCACGTCTCGGCGTGATAAATGGGACGGGCGGCGGATTGTTTCACCCGGACGATACAGTCACGTTACCAGAAGCGGCTAAAATGTTGGTGGGTGTATTGGGATATGATGTGCAGGCACGCGAAAAAGGATATCCAAATGGATATATGATGACAGCGGCATCTTTGGGACTCTTGAAAAACGTGAAAGCGGATGGAGGCGGACTTACGCGCGGAGACATGGCAGGGATGGTGTACCAGGCGTTGGACGTGGATTTGTTAGAACAGACTTACGCGGGCGCCCAGGCGCAATATGAAGTAATAAAAGGAAATACCTACCGTGAAGTCTTGTTGATAATAGGAGGAGAACAAAAAGAAAAACGCCGTGGTATCGTGACGGCAACAATCGACTGCTATCTATTGGCGCCACAGACGAATATTGAGGAAAACCAGGCGGAAATCGGTGGTATCCTGTATCAGTTGGATGACGGCATTCAAGTGAGAGGATTAGTAGGACAATGTGTTGAATTTTATACTTATGAAGATGAGGCCACTGGGAAAAGCACCATATCAAGTCTACGTCCTATAGATAGCCGCGTTATAGAAATTGATGTAGAAGATATCAAAAGTGCGAGCCGCCAAAGCGTTTCCTACTATGGCACGGAAAGTCGGGAAGAGAAGGTTTCCTTGGATTCTCCTGTTGTTTTTGTGTATAACAACCGTGTAATAGATGGATTTTCAGCAGAGGAGTTGCAGACGTTGAAGTGCGGCACGCTGCGTTTAGTGGACAACAATAAAAATGATGCTGCGGATTATGTGTTCATCGATAGTTATGAAACAATATTGGTTGAGCAGTATATTAAAGATGACAAATTACTCTGTTTTCAAAATGGATATTTGTTCGATGGAAAACGTACCATGGATTTTAGCTTTGAAGACAGCAGTGAAACTGTAGTAGTTGTTGATGCGTCTGGGTCAGATTTTTCGTTGGAAAATCTGAAGAAAAATGATGTTGTTAGTATTTTAGCAAGTAAAGATGGTAGCTACAAGAAATTGATCGTGACGCAAAATCAGGTACAGGGGACGGTTAGTGAAGTGACAGATGAAGAAGTGCTGCTTGATGGGCAGGCTTATGAATGGACGCTAGGAGCCGACATGGCGGTAGTACAGCCAGGCGACAGCGTGACATTGTATTTGGACCACAAAGGGAAAATTGCCTCTGCGGAAGTGACAGAGGAAGGTTCAATGGAATTTGGTTATGTTTTAGATGTAGGTACCCGTGGCGCAATGGGTACAGAGTATGAAGCAAAACTGTTGCTAGCGGGGCAACTGAAGGAGAAAGAAGAAGAAGTCGAAGATGAGAATGATTTTAAAAACGATACGACAAAAGTGTTAGTCGCGAAAAATAAAGATGTAGTTGTTTTACCTTTAAAACAACGGATACAAGCCGGTGATGAAAGTCTTTCCGGAAGCGGATTGTTCAAACTAAAAAACAAGGCGGTCAAGTTTTCACGCAACGCTGCTGGAGAAATTTCCCGTATTGAATACCCAGAGCAAATCACAAAGGGAGAAAATGTCAAACGAAAATATAATACCTATGAACGAACCTTTGGCGGAACGTCAGGCGGCGCCTTTGGCGTTGATGAAAATACCTATGTCGTTTGTTTGCCAGAAGGTGGAGCTACTAGAGAAGAAGACTACCGTGCAAGAGTCCAGATGAACGATGGCAAACAATATTCTATTAACGCATATGAACAGGATAAAACAACGGATTGTGCCAAGTTTGTCGTCATCACAGAAAAAATGAATTTTGGCGCCAGTGGAACCATTACGACTAGTAATAAAGTCGGGTTTGTTGCAAAAACGACTAATTTATCGAACGAAGAAGGACAACCGTATTATAAAGTAGAAATGGCAACGGAAGATGAAATGAAAACCATTGAAACATCGGTGGATATTGCAAATACGGAACAATTCCGCCAGCTAAAACGCGGCGATTTGATTCATTATTCCCTAGATGGTGATGAAAAAATGGATGGGTATGAATTAGTGGAATCGTTCGCAACACTGCCGGATGTAATGCTTGAAGGAGAAAATGGCGAGAAGGAACGGTTCATGGGCTATATTGTTAAAGTGGATTACCATTACGTGTCGGAAAGTCTCAACCGCTGGGTGAATGGGGTCAGTGTTAGCCAGTTGCCAGGCGGTCAGGCCGACAAAATTTATGAGGTGCAATATACTAATACACCGCTTATTGTGATTTATGATACTGCACTAAATGAAACCTCGGTTGGAAAGTTGGAAAATATTTCAGAAAACGGCAACCGTATTTATGTTTACACATCCTACAGCAAAATCAAAGCGGTTATTTTGATACGGTGAGGAGGAGAAATTAATGAAAAAAATACTATCATTTTTGCTTGCCACTGCAATGTTGTTTTCGGCATTGAACATTGCAGTACAAGCGGAAGAACCGGTCGGACTGCCCATTATGGACACGTTTGACAACGAGCCGCTGGAGGGCTGGACATTTAATGGAACAGGAGGAACACAAACGGTAGCAGATAGCCGCCTAACTTTGACGAAAAACGGTACCAACGCAGAGTATTCCGCCCAACGGGAAATTGACAAGAACGGTGTAGACGGGACTTATTATATGGAAATCAACTTCCAGGCAATGGTAACATTATCCGGGTTTAATATTTACTTGCTTAACGGATCGGGAGAAACTGTAATTCCTGTTTTGATCCATTCGGCAGGAAGGGACCAAAAACCTGGTTCAGGAAACGATGGGCGCATTATAATGAACGCTTATGATACGGAAAAAGAAGCGGATGTCGAACTGGACCTGGCGGAATTTACAAAAGACCAGGAGCATGTACTTGGTATCAAGATGGACACACAGCAAAAGAAATATTGGGCGTATCTAGACGGCAATCTGCTATGCAGTGCAGAAGGGCTTTCTATGCCGCAACAGACGCCAGAAAAAGAGTACAAGATTTCACAAGTCAAATTTGTTCTGGCAAATAACTGCAAGTCTGGGGATGCACTGGTATTGGATACATTTTCCCTTACGCAATGGACCCAGATAGATGAACAGCTGAACCAGGCAAAAGAGGCGTTGGTGGCAACAAATTTAACACAGGAAGATCCAATGGCAGTAACTGAAGATTTAACATTACCGGAATCTGGATTGAACGGGACGAAAATTAGCTGGACTTCAGACCGGACGGATCTCATTGGTAACGATGGAAAAATAAACCTAGCAAACATTCTTTCACTATCTCAAAGTACAGCGGTGACAATGACGGCGACAATTTCCCTAGATGGTAAATCTGTAACAAAATCCTTTGTATTCTATGTCCAGAAATACCGTATGGAACAGGTGTTCGCAGATGTGTTTCAGCCAGAAGCGGATATTCCAGATGGATGGACAGGGAACGGAACCAATGCGAAGCAGGAAATGACTTCTATGGGACGGCTGCGGGTTACAGCAACAGGAGACAAAAACGCGGAATACACGGTAACGCGGGAGTTGGGTAATGCGCTGACAGGAGTATATCAAATAGACATGACAGTCAATACGAACCCACACAATGATAGCGTCTGGTTCGGAGTGAACGACAGTACTGGTAGTGAGTTGGTACGCGGGCGTATTCATGCTAGTGGAATATCAACCAATGCGGCTGGCAATAAAGGGAGAGTACTCGTAAATCATTTTGACGCTGGGCAAAGTAAGATGACAGAGGTAGTAGCCGCTGAACTGACAAAGGGTACGGATCATATACTTTCCATTCGCATCGACACAACACAGAAGAAATTTTGGATGATGCTGGACGGAGCAACTATTATGCCATCGGGTGTGGAAACGGATGGGTTATACTATGCAAATCCAGAGCAGGAGCGGGAAAACAATAATTTGCAAACGTTTTATATTCAATTATCAAAAACAAGAACAAATGACTATGTAGAGTTAGCTAAATTCTCCTTGAAAAAATGTATACCGCTGGAAGCGCAGGATGTGGATGCTCTTTTGTTGGAAGCGAAAAACGCATTGAAGATATCGGATCTGACCCAGGATGACCCATCAAACCTTCAGCACGATTTGACGTTACCGGCAACTGGGCAGAACGAGACGGTAATTACCTGGTTATCCAACAACCAAAATTTGATTAGTGACCAAGGAGTGCTGAATCAGGAAGAAGTTGCAAAGCTGACGAAGGCAGTGCAGGTCGTTATGACAGCTACTTTTTCTCTGGGCGGGAAAACGGCGCAGCAAAAATATACTTTCACCATAAAGCCGCCGGCGAAACCAGGAGACGATGAAGAAAAGTTAATATTCCATGACACGTTTGAGGAAAATGATGACGGCTGGGTATTTACAGGTGGTAATTCGACTAAAAAAGTAGAAGGCGGCAAGTTGACCATCACATCCTCCGGAAGCTCCGGTTTTGTAGCATCGCGAACCATTGAGGAAAAGGGAGGTGTGGGAATCTTTGACCTGGAAGCAAAACTACAGTCCTACACAACAACAGCAGAATTTTGGTTAAATTTCTATAATGCCAACGGAGATATAGTGATTCGGACAAGGTTGCACGCTTCGGGAACATCTACACCAGGTAGTGGGAATTATACGCGCCTTTTGGTAACGGGATATAATGAGGAGAATCAGAAAGAAACAGAGCAGCTTGCGGGCGAATTCACGAAAAATGCGCAGCACACAGTCCGGTTTAAAATTGATACTGATCTAGAACGGATATGGACCTATATCGACGGGAAGCAGGCAGGACCCGCGGACGGATTCCGCTTTGCAGGCACAGGAACTGCAACAGAATTTAATATTGCAAGGTTCACTGTGGAAACAGGGGGGTGCGCCAGCGGAAACTACATTGCAATAGACGACCTATCGTGTAAAAAAATATTGACGACAATAAACAAGCTGAGGGAGGCGGCAGATGCGATGCTTGTCTCCAACCTGACGGATGGAGATCCAAGCAATTTGAAGCAAGACTTGACGCTAGCAGAGCAGGGACTTTATGACACAACAGTCACTTGGCAATCCAGTCAGCCACAGTTAATCGGCAATGATGGCCGACTTAATTTGGAAGAAATTGCGAATTTGCAGACGAGCATGCCGGTTGATATGACGGCAACGTTTTCTTTGTTCGGCCAAAGTATTACAAAGATCTACCATTTTGTTCTCCCTGCAAATGAGAACGAAGGATGGTATACAGGCGTACAGGAACAATTCGGCACAGACGTATTAAATGCACTATGGGTTCGTGCGGCGGCGGAAAATATCATCAGACTAGAGCAGGGGACACTGTTGTTGCGGCGAGTCAATACACTACCAGGCATGCAGGCAAAACGCTGGCTGGTAGAGGAAGGGAAAGCCATTGGAAAAACCACGGTCGTTGAAGCGGATATCACAGCGACAGCAGGCGCTAAGATGGAATGCTTGTCATTAGATGAAAAAACGGCGTTGCGCGTATTGGTACGCGATGGAGAACAGCAGCCAGAATTAGTCATTCAAACCGGGAGCGCACAGGATGTTGCGATTCCTTATACCGCTGGATATACAGCACGGATTCGTGCGCTAATCGACCCACAAGGTGGTACGGTAACGGTGATGGTTAACGGTGAAACTGTTGTTAATGACGCGCCGCTTTTGGAAACAACGCACAATCTTGCCGCTGTTTCCTTCAGTATACCGGAGGAGAGTCATGGAGAAATGACCATTGACAATTTTTCTGTATTCGTACGTATGGAAGAGGCACCTCAAATTATTTTGGACAGTGCGGGATTGGAAACGTTGTTTGCAGGAGATTATTTATATGATAATGTGATATTGCCACAGGAACTGCTGTGGAATGGGAAAGCGGTATGGAAAAGCAGTGCACCGGACATCATCAGCGACACTGGAGTAATTTCTTTCACAACGGAAGAACAACAGGCGGAATTGACAGTACATGTTTATGCCGGAGAGGATACGCAAAATTATGCTGAGCAGGTTTTCCCTGTGCGCATTGCGCCCTACCGGGGAGAAAATCTGGCGCTTGGAAAAGCCATTTCTTCCAAAGCATCCAGCGCTTCCGGGAAAATATTGACAAATTTGAATGACGGCGATATGGATACTATGTGGATGACGGCAAAATATGAAGAGAATCCTTCGTTTACCATTACGTTGGACAGCGCTGCGGCAGAAGAAGACCTTGATTTTGTAAATACATTTATGCTACTACAGGCAAATAATGCGGTGAAACAATATCTCATAGAAACATCTGTAGATGGTACTACGTGGGAGGAAGCGGTTCGGAGTGGTACATTTGGAACAGTGAAAACTATGCCGCGTCAGGCACGTTATATCCGATATACTGTGCTAGAAAAAGAACAGGGCAATAGCGGGCTAATAGAATTTCAGGTATTTTTTAGTCCGACAGACAGCCAGCGTGCAGCAGCAGACGCAAAATTGTTAAAACTGGCAGCAAAAAGCCCTATTTCTGGCAATATTTCGTTGCCGGAAATAGGGAAGTATGGTTCAGCAATTACCTGGGAAAGTAGCCGTCCAGATGTTGTGGGAAACCAGGGACAGTTCACCAATCCGCAGGCACAAGTTCAATTTGTACTAACCGCAACGGTAACAAGTGGAACAGCCACTGTGGAGAAATCCTTTCCGTTTTATACGAAAGCGCCGTCAAGCGGTGGAACAGGCGGTGGGGGCGGCGGCGGACGTCCCGCATCCGGCGGCGGTTCTGGAACAGGTGTTGCCTTACCGCCCGTCGGCGGCGGGCAGACTACGCCTACAACTTTTGTCTATTTCAAGGATGTACCGCAAGGACACTGGGCAAAAGATTTTATTGATGCGCTATATGAACAAAAAGTGATTTCCGGATATGATGGAAGCTTTGAGCCGGATAATAGTGTGACACGCGAAGAATTTGTAAAGATGATCATCAATGCGCTTGGAATCAAACCTGTACCGGGAACGTTGCCGTTCAAGGATGTACACAATGAAGATTGGTTTGCGCCATATGTTGCAGCTGGACTTTTTGCTTCAGATATATATGATGACTATTTGGGCCCCTTGACGCATCCAATTGATGGATATCATGAGACGTGGATTGTCAATGTTGATGTATATATCGATACCGGAGAAGAGGATCATCGCTCCATCCCTTTGCAGGCAGATCATACGGAGAGCGCTCCTGATGGAAAGTCTTGGAGAGGAGCTGAGGGTACTTTATGTAGCGCTTACACGTGCAAAGGAAAAATTGATCCTCAGTGGAACCATTGGAGCCCTGCATCCGGAATTGGGGGAATTGTCCGCATTAAGGGACAGTGAGGAACCATTGCTTTCTCTGGGCAGGAGGCTTGGCGGGAAGACTTACTGGGATTATGTGCTTCCGGCACTGGCAAGACATCGCTGCATGGCACCATTATTTCATGAATATGGCATCTTTATGAATACCGCAAATCCTCTGTACAAAGATCCGGCAGAATTCAAAGTTACACGGGTCACAGCACGGGAACTGACAGAAAGTGAGGTTATGGAACAGGCAGAGCGGGAAATGAAGAAGGAAACACTGGAGAACTGGAATCCGGGCAGAGTTTTTGACAGTGAGATCCGGGAGGAGATCCAGAGACGTTTTTCCTTTGTATATCCCTATCAATATCTGGAAGATCTTCCTGTGAAGGTGAGTGTATCAGAACTGAAAAAGCGAAGCTACCACAGTGAGCAGGATCTGGAAGAAACGGTGGATTATGAGACGGAAGAAGAGATCCAGCCGCTGGTTCCCCGATTTATCGAGGAGAAGAAAGAGGAAGGGTATACAGGAGCACTTCGTGGAACGGCTTATCATCGTGTAATGGAATGCCTGGACTATCAGAAGACAGCAAACAGGGATGAGATCCGCAGACAGCTGAGAGAATGGGTTGACGCCAGGAAGATGGAAAGAAAAGAGGCTGAGTCGGTCCGGGTAAAGGATATCTGGAATTTTGTGGAAACACCTCTCGGACAGCGGATGAAAGCAGCTTCAGAGAAGAGACTTCTGTTCCGGGAGCAGCCTTTTGTGATCGCAAGAAAAGCTTCGGAGCTTGATCCGCAGTGGCAGTGTGAGGAAAATGTTCTGGTACAGGGAATCATTGATGCGTATTTTATAGAGGATGAAGAAATCGTTCTGGTGGATTATAAAACGGACTTTGTGAGACGTGGAGAAGAACAGAAGCTGATCGATCGTTATCATGTACAGCTGGAGGATTACGCCCAGGCGCTGGAACGGATGACAGGCCGGAAGGTGAAGGAACGGTATATTTATTCGTTTACTCTTGGAGAAGCGTTCAGTCTCTGATCTGAAAATGAAATGATATGTTAATGTGGGCAGATATCCTGCGGCGGAGAGATTACACTCTCCAGCCAGCAGGATATTTGTTTTTCAGGATCCCGTTTACAAGCTTTCCGAAGCCGAGAGGATAACCGTCCACACAGAGAAGGTGCCAGCCTTTTTTGTGAGCGGCCTCTTCCGGCTCGATCATAAGAGTTTCGCCTTTCAGATAACGGGTAAGCCGCTCATCAGAAACCGGCAGAGAGATAACGGCTTCCACATCTCCTTTATGAAGAGCCAGCGCCAGTGGCTGAGACGGTTCAAATCGGTTTTTCTTCAGATCACCCAGATAGAGACCGTTTCGAAGGAAGGAGATCCCACGGAGATCCAGCGGGAAAGGCAGCTGATAGTATACTTTATCTTTGCGGACTTCCACACGGTTCCAGTCAAATTCCTGACCGCCAATGGTTTTCAGGCCGATCTCAGAGAAAAATTCCTCCAGCCATTTCCGGGTATTTTTGTCCGGTCCTTTTGCGGAAAAGCGGAAAACGGGTGGAAGAGAGTCACCTTTTTTGCGAAACAGGGCGAGAAAATGACCTTCGCCATCCATTTTGTGTGGAAAGATTCGGACGCATTTTTGAAGCTCTTCCGGATTAAATGCATTTAAATTTAATGCGATTTCAGAATCGGAAGGGTCTGCTGTGCCGGCATATTCCGGGCGGCCGCTGGAGAAGCCTTTATATCCTGGCATTTCCATAAGTTCCATATCCGGGCGTTGTCTGAGAAGATAGGCTACCACTTCTTCGTCTTCACATGGGGAAAAAGTGCAGGTGGAATAAAGCAGCATTCCGCCCGGACGGAGCATATCGGCAGCTTTTAAGACCAGGTCTTTCTGGATATCAGAAAGCTCAGCAGATTTTTCCGGTGTCCAGTCGCGGGCAAGGGCTTCCTCTTTTCGGAACATGCCTTCCCCGGAGCATGGAGCGTCCAGAAGGATCTTATTGAAGAAAGCAGGAAAACGCTGGGCAAGTTTGGCGGGCTTTTCGTCGGTGACGAGCATATTTTTCATGCCAAAAAGCTCCAGATTCCTAAGAAGGGCTCTGGCTCTGGAAGTACTGATATCGTTGGCAAGGAGAAATCCGGTGTCATTTAAGGCTGCACCCAGGGCAGTGGCTTTTCCTCCGGGAGCTGCACAGAGATCCAGGACAAAATCTCCAGGTTCGATGGGAAGCCTGGAAGTTGGTGTCATGGCACTTGGTTCCTGGAGATAATAAAGGCCCGCCTGGTAGTAAGGACATCGTGCAGGGCGGCTTTCCTCCTCGTAGAAGTATCCGGTATTGATCCACGGGATCGGCCGGATAGGGAAAGGGGAAAGCGCCTGAAAATCCTGGCAGGAGAGCTTGGCGGTGTTTACACGTAGACCGTAGGTGCGGGGATTTTTGTAGCTTTTCAGGAAAGCATCATAATCATCTCCCAGCATTTCTTTCATACGCTCCAGAAAAGGAAGCGGTAATGTCTGTATTTTATCTGAATCTGTCATAATTTCCTCCATAATATAAACTTGACTCTTTCGGATATTGTGTGAAAAGAGTGGTTTCCGAAAAATATTATAAAGTATAGAGGGATTTTTCTAAATACTATTGACAAAACTATATTATACGATATATAGTATTATTCACAGAACAATATTACATGACTTATCATGTGAGCGTTGGATCGTGAAGTGATCGCGTTCATCAGCATGTAGTAAGACGGAATGTGAATGTCCGTTTTACAGGTCATAGAGAGGTGAGCAGATGGTATTTAATACAGGAGCAGCCCTCCTGGATGCAATCGTCCTGGCTGTTATTTCCAGAGAGAAGGACGGTACCTACGGGTACAAGATCACCCAGGATGTGCGAAGTGTTCTGGAGGTTTCAGAATCTACGCTGTATCCGGTCCTTCGCAGGCTTCAGAAGGATGAATGCCTGGAAGCCTACAATATGGAATATGCAGGCAGAA
>CALLNG010000562.1 GCA_938005345.1 uncultured Clostridia bacterium | reverse complement strand
CCCGTCACCCTGAGCCTGTATGCCTGCGATAAGCGGGATACCGCCGCCCGTCGCGCACAATCAGGATATACTGGATGCCGTCGTGACCCGCCTGCCCGAAACGATCTTTCTCACGCACCACGTTTATCCGCAGGTGCTTGTCTATCAGCCGGAGGATCACGGCGACCCGCTGACGCAGCCTGCCGAAAGCAATGCAGTTTTTATCCCCCATGAAGCCGTGAAAAATCGGAAAATTATAATACAAAGACACGAAAAGGAGCACTGCTATGGGCTTTGATTATATGGTATCTGCTCCGTCTATATTATTCCATCAAACAAGGAAAACGCAGAGAAATAGTCACACCATTCTCACTTGAAACCTGTATGCCACACTCATCGCCAAAAGTTAAGCAAAGCCGTTTGTTACAACTATATAGTCCAATATGTCCTTCATCGGAATGGGATTGAAGACGAGAACGAATTTTCCTCAATTCATCAATCGGTATGCCAACGCCATCATCACTCACTTTAATCTCAATAAAGTCGTCATGTTTTTCGATACTGATTTGAATGCGCAGAGGCATGCCTTCATTCCAGCGCATGCCGTGCATAATAGCGTTTTCCACCAAGGGCTGAAGCAGCATTTTAACTGTGTAGTATGTTTCGATCTCTGGATTGTAATGCCATTCTACACTAAAACGTTCCTGATACCGCATGTGCTGAATCGTAATGTATGCCCGGGTATTTCGAATCTCATCCTGCAAAGAAGCCATTTCATCTGCATCGTCAAGGCTGTATTCCAGAATTTCCGTCATATTTTCAATCATACGGCTAACTTCGTTGGGACCTCCAGCCTGCGAAACGCTCATCCAGTAAATGGATTTCAGCGTGTTGAAAAGAAAGTGCGGATTGACCTGAGAGCGCAAAGCACACAGTTCCATTTCGCGTACACTGCGCTGTTTCTGTTCCAGCTGATAACGTAAATAGTTGCGTTCGGCATAATTACGTACGATTTTCTGAGTGACCATTCCATAGAAGTCTTTGCTTGACTCATTGAACTTGGACAAATCTTCTTCGTGGCGTTCGGCAGCCTCCAGCGTATTCAGGATTTGTAGGGCATTGCGGCAATAACGTCTGGAATACTTCCATGCTACCAATGTACACACCAGCAGTGTGGGAAAGAAGATTAGACCAAGAAGCATAAACATATCGCGCAAAAACGCATTTGCTTCGTCGATAGGCGTTAATGAAAGATAAGTCCAATGGTAGCGGTTTCCAGAAGGCATGCGCGTAACAAACCATTTGCGTCCGTCAATTTCAAATGTGCGCAATGCTTTTTCATCCGCAGCGCATAGAGCAGCTACAACATCTTCGGAAAACGTTTGACTCCCGCTGCTCTGCATCAGAATTTCATGGTTTTCATTTGCTGTCAGCAAAATTTGAGAAGCAGAAGTTGTTTGGTTTGCAAGCATATTATCAAAGTATTCCTGATGCAGATTGAGTACGATAACACCATTGCGCAGATAAAGCTGTCGGTAAAGGGTAATCACATTGGTAGGCGCGCTTTCAAAGCTGAACAGCTTTACCTGTCTTCGCTGCGCTGAAAAATCAACCCTATTATCAAGCATCTTCTGATAGCCATCATACCATCCGCTGTCTTCATACTGTGTAATCAACGCAGGACCGATATTACTGCCGCTGCTTGTCAGAAACATTCCTTGTTGATTGTCGGTATAAAAGTACATAGAGTGGATGTGGTCATGGGCTGCTACAGTAGGAACCATATAGTTTGTGCAAAGCCGCTTCAGCGATGCGATGGCTCGCGTATCATTCAAATCAAAAGCTTTGTATAGCGTACGTGTAATTTCTTTATTTACACAGAAGGTGAGATTAAGAGCATCCAGTTCCGAAATGATGAAATCCACCTGTGACTGTACATATTGCATGTGCTTCAAATCTTCGGCTTCATTCCTGTTTGTCAGGTTGCTGCCAATAATAACAAATGTGATCACGGTAAGAACTGTAAGTGGAATCAGGGCAAAACGTAAAAGTCTTACCAGCTCTTTACGCATAAGCGTGGCCGAAATTTGGGAAATAGATTCTAGATTATAAGAGCTTTCGATACTCGGCTGGGCTGATTCCATAGTATTTTTTAAACGCACGTGAAAAATTTTTCTCATTGCTGTATCCTACCGCTTCGCTGATGATGTTAATAGTGTTCGCAGAATTGGAAAGCATCTGTGCAGCATGCTGCATTTTTTCGCCTATCAGATAACTGATGAAGTTGATTCCTGCCTTTTCCTTAAACAGGCGGCTCAAATAAATGGGGCTGTAATTCACATGCTCCGCTGCCGATTGCAGCGTGACAGATCCAATGTTTTGGCGAATAAACACCTTTAGTTTATCCATCACTTCGTCGTCCATCGGCGCAATTTGGGGATTGATTTCAATTCCTGCCCTGCCATTCTCCAAGCCATCATGAATGTGACGGAATACCTCTACCAGTTCATCATACTTGGTAGATTTTACGATGTAGTTGCTCACACCAAGTTCAATGGCTTTCTGAGCATAATCAAAATCTCTATAGGCACTTAGAATAACAACATACGCCTCCATGTTCTCCATGCGCATTCGTTCCAGCATTTCCAGACCATCCATAACCGGCATGCGAACATCGGTTAAAATAACGTCTACAGCATTTTCCCGCACATATTGCAGTGCTTTCAATCCGTTTTCAAAACAGGCGACCATGGTAAAACCCAACTGTTCCCACGGAAAGAAACGGCTTAACCCGTTCCGTATCTGATCGTCGTCTTCCACAAGGATCATCTGATAATAATGCATTTCACCACTTCCCATCTTTTTATATATTAAGCCACAAAGTAGCAAAAAAGACAACATTTTTACTAAATTTCTACCAAATTCGTAAAAAAAAGAAACGTACATTAAAAAATGATTCTTTGATTGTTAAATTTTCAGGTTTTACAACTAAATGGTTTATGCTACAGTAATATTAGCAAAGGACACAGTCAAACGTCCGAAAATCAATATTTAGGAGGGATACCATGAAACGTTTCTTTGTAATCCTGTTGTGTGCGTTTCTTCTGATGAGTACGGTCTGCGCCGTGGCAGAGAATGAAGTGCAGCTCCGCTTCTCCTGGTGGGGCGGCGATGAACGCCACGAAGCAACACTGGCAACCATGGCTGCATACGAAGCCAAGAATCCCGGCGTAAAGATGGTTGGCGAATACAGCGGCTTCGACGGTTATCTGGAAAAGCTGGTTACGCAGCTGGCTGGTGGAACGGCCCCTGACATCATCCAGATTGACTACGCCTACCTGGAATCGCTCTGGAGTGTTAGTGAAAATTTTGTGAACTTTGCTTAAAAGAAAATGCTACAAATTTAGTATGAAATCATATGATATGAAATTTATCTTCATAAACACTTTGTTTAAATATTTTTTTGTGAAATAACAATTTTGATAAATTCAATTTACATATAAATTAAAAAATAAATAGAGCTGTATATAACAAACATCGGCAGGGTGACCGAAGGTCCCCGCGTTAGGTGCGTAGCCGCGGAATAG
>CALLNG010000561.1 GCA_938005345.1 uncultured Clostridia bacterium | reverse complement strand
CCTCTAAGGGGAATTTTGCGTTCACCCCGCCTAGAATCAAATTGACTAATACAGCGCCAACCAGTACTGCTATCATCAAAAACGTACCGTTTATTTTATACTTTAATCTTCCTTTTTTCATATTCAAACACCCCCTTAGCTATACCGCCGTTTATCCAGCACGCGCACTGTTGCAAACAGGAATACTGCAATAAAGCTCAAATAATATACAATCGTTGTAATATTCAATATCCCCTGTGCAAAATCATTGAAACGGCTAAACAATAGCAATCCTTCCAGTAATGGCTGCAAAATTGGGATGTTCAAACTTGGCACCAGCATCTCTAAAATATATATCAACACCAAGATAATGCACGTTAACACAGCAGAAATCATTTGATTTTCTGTAATAGAAGAAACAAAGAGGCCAATGGCAATCATGGTAAACCATAAAAGCGTATATCCCACATAGTTCCCAATAATCATAGCAAGCGAAGGTTCTCCAAATAGGAAAAAGGTTGCCGGGAAAATAAAAGAAATTACAATTGCGGCTAAAAATACTGTACAGGCAGCAAAATATTTTCCCAACACAATTTGCATTAGGCTTACCGGCGCAGTCAAAATAAGCTGGTCCGTTTTTTTGTTTCGCTCCTCGGATAAAAGCCGCATTGTCATGATAGGAATTAAAATCAAACAAGGAACGTTTAAGTACGCTAACATAAATCCTACGTCAATCACCTGCGCATTGAGCAATATGAAATAGCCCATATCTAAAATTGCCAGGATTGCCGCCACTATAATATATCCCATGGGAGAGCTAAAGTAGGCGCGAAGCTCCCGTTTATAAATAGCCGACATTACTTTTCACTCTCCTTTACTTTTTTCACTTTTTTCTCTTTAGGTGCCGGCGACTCCTCTTCCTGCGGTGCCGTCCAGTCTCCGCTGGTTGCTTTCAGGAAGACATCTTCCAGTGTCATTTCAAACGGTTTCATACTATAAATAGGCAGATCTTTTTGCGCCAATGCATAGAATAATTCCTTGCGCAAATCCTTATCTGGTACAAATTCCAGATAAATATCCACTGTTCCAGATTCGCGAATGCCAAGCACATCCATAAATTTAATTCCTGAAACACCGGACAGTGCATTTTTGACTTGATATTCGTCCCCTGCAACACGCAAAGTAAATTTTCCATTGCGTCCTGTTCCATGCTCCAGGTTTTCTGTAGAGTCCATCGCCGCAATACGGCCATTGTTGATGATTACAACATGGTCGCAGATAGCGCTGACTTCCTGCAAAATATGTGTACTTAAAATAACCGTCCGGTTTTGACCCAACCGTTTGATAACATTACGGATTTCAATAATTTGTTTGGGATCCAGTCCCACAGTAGGCTCGTCCAAAATCAACACTTCCGGATTTCCAATGAGTGCCTGCGCTAAACCAACACGCTGTTTATACCCTTTTGACAGATTTTTAATCATTCTTCCTTTGACATGCGTCAGGCCAACCAACGCTAAAATGTCTTTTAAGTGGTTTGCACGGTCAATGTGTACCTTTTTTAATTCATAAACAAAATTCAAATACTCCATTACCGTCATATCCATGTAAAGCGGTGGATTTTCCGGCAAATAGCCTATCCTTTTTTTGACCTCATCCGGGTCATCCAGGATGTTATATCCCGCAACCGTAACGCTGCCAGATGTACTGGAAATATAACCCGTTAGAATGTTCATTGTCGTTGTTTTACCTGCTCCATTCGGACCCAAAAAACCCAAAATCTCTCCGCGTTTCACTTGAAAACTAATATTATCAACCGCCACTTTACTTCCATAGCGTTTGACCAAATTGCGAATATCCACCACGACATGCGGCGGTATTTTTTCCTCTTTGGGCCGTTCGTCTGTTTCCGTTTCCGGAGCCTCTTGCAAGTCTACGGTCTCTTTTGGCTGCTCCTGCAATTCGCCGCTCTGTGCATTGTCCTGCACTTCTGCCGCCTCCACCGTCTCCACACCGTCCTGCAAGGCCTCTTTCCGGTCCTTTTCTTCCATGCCGATCCCTCCTGTTTTTACAATACCTTTCTATTGTATAAATATTTCATGAACGAAGTATGAACCATTTGTAAACAAATGAAACATGGCAATCAGGCTGCAAACAGCCTAATTTGCAGCCTGATTGTATTACTCCTTATCCCGCAGCTGAATATGCAATTCTTTCAGCTGAATCTCATCCACTTCTGATGGTGCATTCGTCATCAACTCTGATGCATTTTGCACTTTCGGAAATGCAATCACATCACGAATAGAGTCGCACCCAGTTAAAATCATGACCAGACGGTCCAGGCCATAAGCCATTCCACCATGCGGCGGTGTTCCATATTGGAATGCCTCTATCAAATAGCCAAACCGTTCCCAAGCTGATTCTTTGGTGAAGCCCAGCACCTCAAACATTTTTTCCTGTAAAGTACTGTTATATATCCGGAGGCTGCCGCCGCCCGCTTCCATCCCATTGATGACAATGTCATACGCTTTTGCCCGTACTTTTTGCGGTGCGCTGTCCAGCAGGTCTATGTCCTCATCCATGGGCGCTGTAAAGGGGTGATGTTTCGCCACATAGCGTCCTTCTTCTTCGCTGTATTCTAGCAACGGAAATTCTGTTATCCATAGCAGGTCATATCGGCTTTTATCAATCAAATCAAACTTTCTTGCCAGCTCTAGCCGCAGGTTACCTAAAGCGTCAAATACAATCTCATCTTTATCTGACACAATAAAAATTACATCACCCGGTTCCGCTTGCAACTGCTCCAAAATTGCCTGCATTTCCTGTTCAGACAAAAATTTTGCAATGGGCGATTTTACACCTTCTTCTTTCCAAGTAATCCAAGCTAGCCCTTTGGCTTTAAACAGCTTTACCACTTCACCCAGCGCATCGATTTCCTTGCGTGACAGCTTGTCTGCAAGACCTTTTCCGTTGATGGCACGCACACTGCCCCCCGCTGCAATATTATCAGAAAAAACTTTAAAACCGCAGTCCCTGACACAATTTGTGATATCTTGCAGCTCAAGTCCAAATCGCGTATCTGGCTTGTCGCTACCGAACCGTTCCATTGCTTCCTGATAACACATACGCGGCAATGGAAGGGTTAATTCTATTCCAAGCATTTCACGAAACATACGCTGTAAAAAACGCTCGTTGACTTGGAGCACATCCTCTATATCTACAAAAGACATCTCCAAATCTAGTTGTGTAAACTCCGGCTGACGCTCTGCCCGCAAGTCCTCGTCACGAAAACAACGTACAATTTGAAAATATTTATCAAATCCAGCTAGCATAAGTAGCTGTTTATATTGCTGCGGTGATTGTGGCAGTGCATAAAATGCACCGGGATGTACACGGCTCGGTACCAGGTAATCCCGTGCCCCTTCCGGCGTACTTTTGGTAAGCATTGGGGTTTCAATTTCCAAAAAACCATTTTCATCGTAAAAATCCCGTGCTAATTTTGCCAACCGGTGACGTATTATAAAATTATGTTGCAGTTCCTTCCTGCGCAAATCTAAATACCGGTATTTCAACCGGATTTCATCTCCTGCATTCCCATCTAATTGCAGCGGCAGTGCCTTTGAAGGGTTTAATATCCGAAGTTCGGATGCTACCACTTCAATGGTACCTGTTTTCATCGCCGAATTGATTCCATTCTCCCCACGCGCGCGTACCATTCCTGTCACAGCTACAACATATTCCGCATGAACTCCCTTGGCTTTTTTTAGCAACGACTCATCTTGCTGCTCTACCACGACTTGCAGCAACCCGCTTCTATCACGAACATCCAAAAACACGAGCTGTCCAATGTCTCGGACTTTGGCTGCCCATCCCATCACTGTTACGGTCTGTCCAATATGCTGCTCCGAAATTTCGGTACATAGTGCAGTCCGTTTCATTCCCTTCATCGTTTCCATTCTATGCTGTTCCTCCTGAATTTGTTTGTCCCTTTAAATACCGCGCAATGTCGCAAAGCGCTACAGTTGTTTCCACTCCGTCCCGCATCCGCCGCAGTGCTGCTTGTCCACTGTCCAACTCATTGTCGCCAATGACCACGGTATAGTCGGCAGTAAGTTTGTCAGCATATTTCATCTGCGCTTTTAAACTGCGTCCCATATAGTCCCGCTGACAGGAAATTCCTTGTTGGCGCAGTTGGTACACCAATTTTGAGGCAAACTGGTTTGCCCGTTCTCCTAGATAGGCTACAAATAATTGCAGACAAGGAAGCTGCGGAACTGCGGCCAGAAGCGGAAA
>CALLNG010000560.1 GCA_938005345.1 uncultured Clostridia bacterium | reverse complement strand
GTCTCTACTAAAGCGGACATGCCCAAACTGTCAGAAAGTTCGATATACTCACGCAGCATTGGCGTATCTAGCAACGCGCAAATGAGAAGAACACAGTCCGCACCCAGCAGTTTTGCCTCATAGATTTGATAAGGGTCAATGGTAAAATCTTTGCGTAAAATGGGAAGGGAAATTTGCTGGCGGATTTTTTGCAAATAAAGGTTGCTGCCCAAAAAGAACTCCGGTTCCGTCAAAACGGAAACGGCTGCGGCGCCGGCACGTTCATAGGATTTGGCAATATCCAGATAAGGAAATTCTGGTGCAATAACTCCTTTAGAAGGAGAGGCTTTTTTGACCTCACACACAAAGGAAAATCCGGGGGTGCGCAGTGCCTCTTCAAAACGAAAGGAATTGGTTACTGGTAGCTTTTCTGCTGCAAGACGGAGCTGCATTAAGGGCGTTTGTTCTTTGGCATAGGCAACGCGCTGGCGCGTTGCTTGTGCGATGGTATCGAGAATCATAGCCCCACCTCGTTTGTCATCTGTACCATTTGTTCCAATTTTTGTTTCGCTTTGCCACTGTCAATCAATTCTGCAGCGTAATGGACGCATTCGCGCAAAGTCATATGGCTCATGGCCATGTATAGGCATACCGCGGTATTGAGCAGTACCACATCGCGTTTTGGACCTTTTTGTCCATTTAAGATGTCGCGTGCAATTTGCGCATTTTCTTGCGGGCCGCCGCCCACTAAATCCGCAGACGAGCATTTTTCAAACCCAAATTGGGAAGGGTCAAAAAAGAAGCTGTTACAGCGGCCCTCATTTACTTCACATATCGTAGAGGAAGCACAAAGGGATATTTCGTCAATACCGTCATGCCCATGGACAACCATAGCACGCTTGACACCGAGATTGGCAAGCACATTGGCCAGCGGCTCCACCAAATTTTCATCATACACGCCAAGCAACTGCAAATTTGCACCAGCGGGATTTGCAAGCGGACCTAGAATATTAAAAATAGTCCGCACTTTCATCTCCTTTCGCACTGGGGCTGCATATTTCATGGAAGCGTGAAACGTTGGCGCATACATGAAGCAAATATCCAGTGCCTTAAGAACTTTTTCGCTTTGCTGCGCATTCAAATCAATTTTGACGTGCAGCGCTTCCAGCAAATCAGCACTGCCGCATTTACTCGATACACTGCGGTTACCATGTTTTGCAACGGGCACACCAGCGGAAGCAACCACAAGCGCGGAGATAGTAGAAATATTAAATGTGCTGGCTTCGTCTCCGCCAGTTCCCACAATGTCCATCACATCCGTTTCCGGCGTCAGTTTGGTGCAGTGTTTGCGCATGACCTTTGCACAGGCTGTAATTTCGTCAATGGATTCGCCCTTCATGCGCATCGCTGTTAAAAATGATCCCATTTGTGCATGAGTTGCCTGCCCACTCATGATTTCATCCATGACGGTTTCCGCCATATCAAAGGATAAATCGTTGCCATTGATTAGTTCATAAATTGCATCTACAATCATTGCGAGACACCTCCGATTTTTAGGAAATTTTGTAGAATTACTGCGCCATCGCGGGTTAAAATGGATTCGGGATGAAATTGTAGTCCATACATATCACAGTCCCGGTGTTTTACCGCCATCACTTCTCCTTCATTGTCCTCTGCAATCACTAGCAGTTCGTCCGGCAAGGTATCGCGCTGTGCAATGAGGGAATGGTATCTGCCGCCGCGGATAATGGGAGGCAATCCATGGAAAATGGCGGAACCATTCGCAATGTGGATATCGCTGGCCTTGCCGTGGACGAGACGCTTCGCTAAAGTGACGGTTGCACCGCAGGCCTCACAAATTGCCTGGTGGCCAAGACAGATACCCAGAATGGGGAGTTTTCCTTGATACATCCGCACAACTTCTTCACAAATGCCAGCGTCTTTTGGCCTGCCCGGTCCGGGAGATAAAATTAAATGGGAAACCTGCATGTCGGCGATATCTGCCGCAGAAATTTCATCGTTACGGACCACCTGAATATCGGGGCACACTGCGCCAACCATCTGTACCAGGTTATAAGAAAAACTATCGTAGTTATCAATCAATAAAATCATTTTGGGTTCACCTCACTTGCAGATTCGATTGCCAGTTTCACGGCAAGGGCTTTATTTTCACTTTCGATATATTCGCGTTCCGGCACGCTGTCGGCAACAATACCGCCGCCGGCTTGTACCGTCACGGTGCCGCCGCGTTTCACAGCGGTCCGGATAGTAATACAAGTATCCATATTTCCAGAAAAGTCAATGTATCCGATTGCGCCGCCATAAATCCCGCGTGCGCTGGGCTCCAGCTCATTAATAATTTCACAGGCACGGATTTTGGGGGCGCCGGAAAGTGTTCCGGCAGGCAGCATAGCAGCAATGGTGTCGCAGGCATCAAAGGGTGCGCGTATTTGGCTTTCCACTGTGGAAGTGATGTGCATAATGCGGGAAAAACGGTTGATTTTCGCATAATCTTTGACTGCAACGGAACCAAAGGCAGAGATTTTTCCTAAGTCATTGCGCGCCAGATCCACCAGCATATTGTGTTCCGACAGCTCTTTTTCATCGTGAAGTAATTCTTTTTCCAGCGCACGGTCCTCTTCTTCCGTTGTACCGCGGGGCCGTGAACCGGCAATAGGATAGGTTGTCAGTGTGCCGTCTTTTAATTTCACCAAAGTTTCAGGAGACGTGCCTGTGATTTCAATGTCATCGCTGTGCAGGAAATACATATATGGCGATGGATTGGTGGTGCGCAGCACGCGGTAAGCGTTTAACAAACTGGCGGAATAAGGGGCTTCAAATTTCCGGGAGAGAACTGCTTGAAAAATATCGCCCTGCCGGATATAAGCTTTGGCTTTTTTTACCATGTTATAGTATTGCTCGCGCGAAACATTGCACGAAAAATGTACCTGCTCTGGGGCCGTTTCTACCGGAAGCGGAGAAGAATCCAAAATCAACGCGCTCATGCGGTCAATCGCCTGATAAGCTGCGCGAAGACCATCTTCTCCATCTGCAGATTTCATATTGACAATCAGAAAAATTTTCTGCTTGAGGTGGTCAAAGGCGATGATTTTGTCAAATAGCATCAGTTCCATGTCGTGCGTATCGCTGGGTTGAAGCTGTAGTTTTGGTTCGGCATAACAGAGCGATTCATAGGAAAAATATCCGACAAAACCACCGGTAAACGGAGGCAGATCTGTAAAGCGGGGGCTGGTATACTCTTGCAAAAGAGTGCGGATTGCCTCATAAGGGTTCGTTTTGTCCAGTAGTTTTGTTTCACCATTCTGATCAATTTGGATATGGCTATTTTTACAAGTAAAGCGGATAGTAGGGTCATATCCCAAAAAGGAGTAACGTCCCCATTTTTCACCACCTTCTACACTTTCCAGCAGATAGTAGCAATGGCTTGCCGCTGCTAGCTTTCGCAGCAGGGCGATGGGGGTAATCACGCGTATAGTGTACGGCATACGGGAATCACCCGGTAATCCTTTAGAAGGGGGGATACTTGTTCATACGTTGGGTTTAACATGTGTTCTTCACTCCTTTTTGGTTTTGTTAAATTGGCAATAAAAAAAGCTTTTGTCCTGATTTCAGGACAAAAGCTACATTGCTTCTGCGGTACCACCTAAATTGGCGCATTGCGCCCACCTCACACGTACAATCATACGCTGGCTATGATAACGGTCAGCCGCACCGTTGGGCATTACTGAGCCAAAG
>CALLNG010000559.1 GCA_938005345.1 uncultured Clostridia bacterium | reverse complement strand
CTGCCGCCATCTTCCCCAACCGAAATTCCTGCATGGGTAGCGCCAATTTTAACATTTAGATTGGAATAACAAATAGAATTGCGCACCTGTTCAAAGGCGCGTCCTGCTGCAAAGATTGCAAATGAACTGGCAAACACAATTTTTCCGCAGCTGGCAATGCCCGCCGCTGTAGACATCATATTTGCTTCTGCGATTCCCACGTTAACAAACCGGTCGGGATACGCTTTTTTAAAACCTTCTGTTTTCGTTGATTTGGATAAATCTGCATCTAGCACCACAATATCATAGGTTGCGCCAAACTCTTTGAGTGCATTCCCATATGCTTCACGGGTTGCCACTTTTTTCACTTCAGCCATAGTTCGCTCCATTCTGCCGCCGGCGGCTGTGCGGCAAAGATTACCTGTTCTCCTCTGCCGGCCGCCAGACGGCAGGAAACCATTTTCAAAATACGATGAAAGAAGAATGGATATTTGGTGAGGATGTATCCATTCTGAGGCTTTATCCGGTACGGGTGCACACGGTTTTGCCGCTGTACTTTAAGCCAATGCAGCGGAAAGCTGCGAGATTTTTTCGTCAATTTCCGCTACTGCCTGTTCATATTGCTGCTGGTTGGGCGCCATCCCGTGCCAGCCAGCTTCATTTTCCATGAAGGAAACACCTTTTCCTTTGATGGATTTACAAATAATCACCGTGGGTTTTCCCTTGCAGGATTTTGCCTGGTCAATTGCGCTGCGTAACACTGCAATATCGTGAGCGTCTACCGTTAGAACGTTCCAGCCAAACGCCAAGAATTTTTCGTCCACTGGCATGGGATTCATAACATCGCGCACGTCGCCGTCAATTTGCAGCAAATTCAAATCAATAAATGCGGTAAGGTTGTCCAGTTTATGGTGTGCGCCAAACATAGCCGCCTCCCAGACTTGGCCTTCCTCCAGTTCGCCATCGCCCAAGATGGTGTAGACACGGTAGGGTTTTCTATCCAATTTTGCAGCGATTGCCATCCCGTTTGCACAGCAAACGCCCTGTCCTAAAGACCCGGTGGACATGTCCACACCTGGTACTTTGCGCATGTCGGGATGCCCCTGTAAGTAGCTGTCTGCTTTGCGCAGCGTGGGAATATCCTCCTTTGGAAAGAATCCCTTTTCCGCCAATGCGCCATATAGCGCAGGCGCGCAATGTCCTTTTGACAAAACAAACCGGTCGCGGTCCGGCCAAGCGGGATTTTGAGGATCCACCCGCATTTCGTCAAAATACAAAACCGCTAAAATATCCGCAATGGATAGGGAACCGCCTGGATGTCCGCATCCAGCGCTATAGACCCCTTCCAGCACATGCCGGCGGATTTTGTAGGCAACCAGTTCCAGCATGGTTTTCTTTTTTTCATCCATTCCACGTTCCTCCAACCATTTCAGTATGAGCCTTTCCTTACGGGAGTCCGCATTTTTTTACAAAAATCGCGTCCGTAACTCTTTTCTTCTATTATAGCACAAAAGAAAGGAGGGTTATAGTGGCTGATTTCACAAAATTTCTAGTGGTGTGCAATGATTTTTTTGAGAAAATAAAAAATCCGTTCTCCCTGGCCTGTTAAATAGAGGTATCCCATCAGCGCCTCCAGGCCGGTTGCGCGTTTGTAGTCCAGCAGGTTGGCATTTTTGGGAACAGTAGCGCTTTTGGCATTACGCCCACGCTTATAGATGGCGCGTT
>CALLNG010000558.1 GCA_938005345.1 uncultured Clostridia bacterium | reverse complement strand
GCCGGATCCAAGCCGTTGGTCGGCTCGTCCAGAATCAGCAGTTTTGGAAATGACAGCAGCGCACTGGCCAGTCCCAGCCGCTGTTTCATCCCCAGCGAATAGGCCGACGTTTTTTTGTTTTGCTGCCTGTCCAGCCGGACAATGCGCAGCACCTCATCGATATTACGTTTGGGTAAATCCAAAATGGTCTGATAAATACGCAGATTTTCCTTAGCCGTCAAATGCCCGTAATAGGAAGGGGACTCTATCAGCGATCCAATATTGCGTAGAATCTCCATTTTTGTTTTGGGCGTCATCCGTTTGCCGAAAATGTCGATTTCCCCCCTGGTTGGGTGCGTCAGCCCCAGCAGCATTTTCAGTGTTGTAGATTTTCCAGCTCCATTGGGTCCCAAAAAGCCATAAATCCGCCCCTCTTGCACCTGCATATTCAGGCTGTTGACGCACACATCGCCGTTATATTCCTTTGTCAGCATTTGCGTTGTTACTACTTCTTTCATGGTCAAACCCATCCTTTCCCTTGGAATGCTTCCATTGTAACAGCCCAACCTTGATTCAAGCTGTACATAACCTGAAAATAACCTTAAATTTTTTCCGGCTATTTGAATATGGCGCTTTTTGTGGTACAATAAGGTTGGTGATGCATATGCAAGAATGGAGAAATAAAAAAATACTAGTGGTGGACGATGAGCCGGAATTATTAAAGCTCATCGAGTCCATTTTGTTTACGGAGGGGTTTTATAATCTGCATACCGCGCCGGACGTTGGGCGGGCTGTGGAAATTGCAAAGACTCAGCCGATTGCATTATTTTTGCTGGATATCAATTTGCCGGATGGCAACGGCTTTATGCTTTACCAGCAAATCCGGCAGTTTTCCAGCGCGCCTGTCATTTTTTTGACGGCCCGCGGCGAAGCGGACGACAAAATCCGGGGATTGGATTTGGGCGCGGACGATTACATTGTGAAACCGTTTCTTGCCAAAGAATTGGTGCTACGCATTAAGGCGCTGCTGCGGCGCACCTATGGAATGGAGACAAAGGCAACAGGATTTTCCCTGGGCCAGCGGCGGGTGGATTTTGAAAAGGCAGCGGTTATTACGCCGGAGGGTGAGACTCCCCTCACGGCAAAAGAGCTGATTTTGCTTCAAAAGCTGTGGGAAAACAAAAACCGCATTGTGACCAACGACACGTTGAGCATGGCAGCCTGGGGCGAAGATTACTACGGGCACGAAAACAATTTGATGGTCCACATCCGGCATCTGCGCAAAAAGATAGAGGAACAGCCCTCAAAACCGCAGCATCTCATCACGGCGAAAGGACTTGGCTACAAGCTGGTGACGGACGATGAATAAAACAGTTTGGAAAATATTTAGCAGTTTTGTGTTGTTGGCGGGCCTGCTTGCCACCCTGCTGCTGGCAATCAATTTCTTTGGGTTTGCCATGCTGGGCAGCGATACCAGCGTCAACCGCCAAAACCGACCGCGGTACCTATTGTCCCAAATCAGCGAGGCACTAGTACAGGATGAAACAGGCCCTTCCTTCCGCGGCGTCATACTGCCCGAAGGCTATTGGTGTATGTTTATCGACGAAACGGGCCGCGTCGTCTGGGATCAAAACAAACCGGCGGACGTACCGGAAACGTACACCTTAAATGACGTGGCGCGCATGACAAGATGGTATTTAAACGATTATCCTGTCTATGTGCAAACGGAGCAATCCGGCCTGCTTGTGCTGGGCCGGCCCAAGGATTCCGTGGGCAAATATGAAATGGAATATTCCATGGATTGGTTTCACACGCTGCCGCAGCGGATATTGGGTGTGTTGGTACTCAACCTATGCTTGGCGGCGCTGCTGGCATTTGTGTTTGGCATTCAGCTCTACCGCCAGCTTAGACGGCTGATGCATGGTATCAGCGACTTACGTCAGGAAAAACGCGTCCAGCTCAAAGAACGGGGTATTTTTAAGGAAATCTGCCGTAATTTAAATCAAACTTCCCAATCTATTGAACGAAAAAATGCAGCGCTCAGCGCCCGTGACTCCGCCCGCTCCAATTGGATTGCGGGAATTTCCCACGATATCCGTACCCCGCTTTCCATCGTAACGGGCTATAGCGAAGCGTTGGCCACCTCCGGCGAGCTACCGGAAGGTCACCGGAAAAAGGCAGGGATTATTTTGGCAAACAGTCTCAAAATCAAACGGCTCATTGAAGATTTGAATTGCATTTCATCCATGGAATACGACATGCAGCCATCTCAAAAGGTTCCTGTCAAACTCTGCCCGCTGCTGCGCCGCGTTGTGAGTGATAGTTTGAACAACGGGCTTCCGGAACGTTTTTCCATCACGCTGGATCTGAAAGCGGAAAAAGCGGCAGTGCTGGGTGACGAAACGCTGCTGGAGCGAGCGGTATCGAATTTGATTCAAAACGCAGTGCAACATAATCCAGACGGGTGCCGTATTCAAATCAGAGAAGAGGTGTGTGGCAACAAAGTGCGTATTACCATTGCGGACGATGGGACAGGCGTACCGGACAATGTACTGGAAAACATCGCAAAAATCCCCAAAACCACGCACGGGCTTGGCTTACCCATGGCCTACCGTATCATTCAAGTGCACGGCGGCAGCTTTCAGGCGCACCAAGACCATGGATTTGTGGTTACAATTACGCTCCCGCTGCAATAGGCAGATTCCTTTGGCAGCAAAAGTTCATGGCCGCCGCTATAAAAAAGCGCTACACTACAGCGAATAAAATAATTTCCAATTTATATTGGAACTGTGATAAACCGGTAATTTTTGAACAGTCTCACGCTTCGCATCATATAGTAAAAACAGAATGGTTTTTCTGTTTTAGGAAAGGAGTGGTTTTCATTGTACTATATCAAAGCGGAGGATCAAGTGAAACTTGCGGTTTACGACCTCAATCCCAGAGGTAAAAATGTAATTATCATGATTCATGGGTGGCCGCTGTCTGCGAAGATGTTTGAATATCAAAAAGAATTTCTGGTTCAACGGGGATACCGCGTGATTTGCATGGATTTACGGGGGTTTGGCCACTCTGATGTGCCCGCTTCAGGGTATACCTATGACCAAATGGCGGGCGACCTCTACCGGCTGGTCCGCGTGCGGCAGCTACAACGTTTCACACTGCTGGGGTTTTCTATGGGCGGTGCGGTTGCGGTGCGGTATATGGCGCGGTATCACGGCTATGGTGTAAAAAAGCTTTGCCTATGTGCCGCGGCTATTCCGAGTTTCACGGAACGTCCCGGTTTCCCTTACGGCATGGCGCGAGAGCATGTGGATGACCTGATTATCCTGGCCAAAGAAGACCGGCCTGAGTTATGCGAAAATTTTAGCTTACAGCTGTTTGCCAATCCGCACAGCGCCGCCGTGATAGAGTGGTTCCGGCTGATTGCGCTTTCCGCCTCCGGCATGGGCACAGTCCGGTGCGCCTATGCGCTGCGCGACGAGGACTGCAGCAAGGATTTGAACCATATACACGTTCCTACCGGGATTTTTCACGGCGAAAAAGACGATATCGTTCCCTTTGCCGCCGCAGAGGTCACGCACGATGCCATACCAGGTTCTATACTCTTTCCGTTTGCCAACAGTTCCCATGGCATTGTATATGATGAACTTGCCCTTTTTAACCACACGCTGCTGGAGTTTTTAAGCGAATAAATCGGCGCATTTCCAACCCCTCGACCCGCCACGATGCCTATTTCATACATAAAAATGCCTTTCC
>CALLNG010000557.1 GCA_938005345.1 uncultured Clostridia bacterium | reverse complement strand
AATTTCTAGCCCTTCCAGGCGGATATTCTGCGCTTTCGCCGCTTCTGACCCGCTGATGGTCAACAAATCGAATTTGGGCGGCATAACGATTACCGCTTCATCAATATTGGAGGACTTTGGCATATAGTACAGCGTGCTAGTCGCCTTATCGACAAAATACTCGCCCGGCGCGTCTAGAAATTCCAATGCATTGTAGGCAAAGTACCGCGACCCTGTTCCAATATCATATATCACCTCTTTATTGAGTTCTACCGCACGGGTAGTATAATCAATGGATACCACCTGCGGACGCGCCATAGACCAGTTGTAATGTCCGCTTGGCCCGCCAGGCCACAAGTAGAGTTTCAATTCCTCTGGATGGGCAACCACTGGAATATCCCCTTCGCGGAAGAAAAAGCGTTTTTTGGGTGTTTCTTCTGACATCACTGCACGGTTATATCCCTCATTGGGATACCGCGCAATTGTAACGCGTTCTCCGTTTTCATACAGTGTCTGCGGATCATATCCTTCCGGAATCTGTGTCATGTAAATTCCATTTTTATACGGTTTCCAGCCCGTCAGGCGGGTTCCGCCGTCAATCAGCGGCACTTCCCCTTCCACATTCCGGTATGTGACCGTATAGTTGCCGCTATGGGAATCAGTCTGGTTCATAATCCAGGCTTTCTCTAAATAATAGGTGCCGCCACCCAGCCAAACCGTAATATTTCCTGTTCCTCCTTCTTTCAACAAGGCGCGTACCTTTTTTTGTACCTCTTCAATCGTAGCAAACGGTTTTTCTTTACTGCCATCGCCGCCTTCCGCCGCATCCGGCGAAACATAGAGTTGCGCATCTGGCAGCAAGCTTTCGCCGTAAAGCCGCTGTGCTTCTTCCAAAACCTCAGAAATTGCTTCCTCCGGTAAGATACCGTCCTGACGCATAATCAAGATAATACCTGATTCCGCGTCATAGTAAGTCCCAGCGAACAACGTTTTTTCTATAGTATCCAAAGAAGCAAACAATTTGCCATCTACGAATACTGCAGGATGGTCAAGCGCCACCTGCTGCCCACCAATTTGTGCTTCTGATGCATCCACCGTGACACGCGAATCGGTTCCATGCAAAGAAATAATCTG
>CALLNG010000556.1 GCA_938005345.1 uncultured Clostridia bacterium | reverse complement strand
GGGGTCTGCATTGGAAAACAAATGCACAAAGTCAATATCCACCGCGTACACCCCGTCGCTGCCCATGGCGGCCGGAGAGGGATTGATTTCCGTGTCCTTGGTGAAATCAAACGTCCCGCTCAGCTCAAATGGTTGTCTCTGGCGCATGTCACAGGTAATCGCGGGGATGCCCAGCGTCCTTCTCGCCTCTGACTGGATCACGGCGTTTGTATGGTAACACTTGCCGCTGTTGACCGTGAATCCGCGATCCAGCATAAACTGGTAATGGTTACTGTTGTTGCCCGGGTTCAGCTCCTGATACCTGTCATAGAGCGTTTGTGCGTCAAACTCAATGATTTTCGTGTCTTCCGCCGCAGCGGACAGCATTCCGCCCATCCCCGGCATTACCGTGCCAATCATGGCAAACGCCAGAATGAGGGAAAAGAACCTCTTTTTCATGGTTATCCCACCCTTTCTTATTCTCGCTCTACGCGGCGCGTCAAAGGTTCCGCCTGACGCAGCTGCGTTTCTGCAACGCCGCATTGTTCCCAGTTCAAAGGGACTGCGGCATTGTCAGATATTCTGTTTTTATTATATCGCACATTATTTGGCGATGTCAACAAAGAATATGCCAAAACGGGCTTTCAAAAAGTTAGATTTCATGCAAAAAGTTAGGTTTTATGCACAAAGCCCCTGCTTGCTCTTCGTGATGGTACACTGCTATCCCTCTCCAGGGGGATTCCAAAGGGCCTCTCGTCCCTTTGTTTTGAAATCGCTTGTTTCTGGGACATGTGCCCGGAAACAAACTTCTATCAAGGCGGGAAATTTGCCGGCAGGGTGGATTTCCCGCGAGCGCACTGCCTTGCGGCAGTGGGATCCCACGCAGGGGGACGGCTGTCCCCTTCGTGGCGGTACGTGTTCCCTTCGTGATAAAAAATAGGGGCGCGGGGAAATTCCCCGCGCCCCTATTTTCTTTCTGTATCCTTCCGTTGCTACCGGCATTGCCAGAAGCTGCATAACGCCGTTTGTCTTACGCTTTTTCGCGCCGCCCAATTGACGTTGCTATTCATTAGGATTACCGCGCTTATGCCGTCCAAATCAGGTAAATGACCTTCGCCGCGTCTTCCCGCAGCGCCGTGTTTTCTGGATGGAATACGCCGTTTTCGTCACCGGACAAAATCCCCGCCGCTGCCAACTGTTCCACGCTCGCGCGCGCATATCCAGATACCTGCCCCAAATCCCGCAGCGGTACCACCTCTGTCTGCGGCAAGGTCTTGCCAACCGCTGCTACCGCACGCGATGCCATCACTGCCATATCCTGCCGGGTGATGGTCTGCCCTGCGCCAAAAACGCCGCCGCCTTGGCCTTCTACCAGGCCCAGTTCATACGCTGTATACACATACGGCGCGTACCAGTCGCTGCCGCTTACGTCTGTAAACACGCTGCCTGTCTCGGCTGTCGTTTCAATCTCCAACGCACCCATCAGCATTTTCAAAAATTCTTCTCTTGTCACCGTGTTTTTCGGATTAAAGTTGCCTGCCGGGTCGCCGGACACGATGCCTGCGCTCGCCAAATGTTCAATATATCCATATGCCCAGGTGCTGTCCGTCGTCACGTCTCTAAAATGGTTGCTCGTCAAATCATCTAACTGTGGCTCTTCCGGACCATCGGAACTTCCACCCGGTTCATTTGGCGTTACAACGACGCCCGGCGTGGTGGACGACCCGCCGCTATAGCGTCCGCCACCGCCGCTGCTGGTAGACAGCTGGTCAAAAATCGCTGATATTATCACATCGTTTTGCGGCATGATAAAGGACGTTCTGGCTGCCGTGTTGGACATCAGCGTCACACCGTCAGGCACCCATTTATCAAACGTATAACCGCTGCTTGGTGTGGCAACAATGTTCACGCGTTCGCCTGGCAGGAATTCTGTCTGCGCACTTTCTACCTGCGCTGTGCCTCCTGTCCCTGCGGCAATGGTGATGCTGTACGGGATATCTTCCGGCCTGCTTTCCGCCACGGTAATGGCCAATGCCGGATTGGTCCCGCCGCTCATCACAAATTCTATGGTGTGTTCTCCTACCGCCAGCGTATCAAGATAGCTGGTGGGGAAGGTGTAAACGTTTCCTTCCACCGTATAACCGGTTCCCGCCGCCAAGTCCACTGCCGGATCGCCTTGTAGCTGGATTTTCGCCAACGTATAATCCCCCGCGTCCAGCGTCACCGCGATATTCCGGTGGTTTTGTGCCGCCGCATTTTTGTCGTAGTTTGCCGCTGCTGGGGTGATAGAAGCCGCATCCAGCGCACGGAAATTCGCAGTCAGGGCCACGTTTGCTGCCGGCATGGTAATGGTCAGCGGGTTTTGCGTCTGCTGTTCGCTTGTTAGGGTGATCCCTTCCGCACTCCAATTGGCAAACACATAGCCTTCATTTGCCGTGGCCGACACTTGTACGCTCGTGCCTTCCTCAAACGGCCCGCCTTCCGTTACCACCTGTGCGCTTCCCATATCCGTGTCCGCTGCATTTGCCGTCACGCTATAGGTTTCCGGCTCCGGTTCCGGTTCGTCTCCAGTGTCCACCTTGGTCGCAGACAAGGCATAGACCGAATGGATATTTCTGTCATATTCGGTAGCGGTATTGATGCCCCACACTTCCATTTTGGTTAGCTGCGTCACGCTGCTGTCAAATGCCACCGTACCCAGCGCGGTACATTGCTCCTGGGCCGGGCGTACACCGATTTCGTCCGCGCCCGTATACCCGCTGACATAGGCAGATACGCTGTGAGCCTCCAAATTCACCACCAGGCGCAAATAGCCCGGCGCAGGCGTCAGGTTCATGGGCAGCCGGAAGGACTGCTGCGCCTCACCGCTGGCGGAAGCAAGCGTAACGATGTCTGCATTGACGTCAAAGACCACTTTGGCCAAATCCTGTTCTTCGCCGCCTGCCAGACCGCGCAGTACATACTGCACTTGCGCTGTAATGGTTGGATCCGCCCGCTGCGCAAAATCCACGTTGATGGCATACACACCGCCCGTCATGGCCGCTGGCGTACTTCCATCCGGCCTATCCACATGTGTAAATTCAAAATGTCCCGCCCGGATTAGGTTCGGCTGATTGTTTCTTATATTGAAGGTAATCGCTTCTTTGTCCAATGTAAAACTAGGATTTTTTGTCAGCAAATTGTTGGTGTTGAAACACCCCTTGTTTTCAGACATCACGCCATAGCGTTTTGCTACTGCGTCTTCCTGCTTGTTGTTTTTCGCGTCTTCCGCTATCACAACATCATAAATGGTTTTCCCGTCCACGCTCCAAACGGTCTCTTCCGCCGGAGCCTGCTGCACCGCCGCTTTGGATACAGCAATGTCGTAGAACGTGCTGATACCCGATGCTTTATTGACCACAATGTCCATCTTTGTCAACGCATTAATTCCCGCATCGAAGGATACAGTTCCCAAATTGGTGCACTCCGAAAGCGCGGGCCGCGCGTCCGTTACCGCGTCTTTCGCCGCCATCGCCGCGCTCACTGTATGCGCGTCAAAGTCCACCGCCAGGCGCAGATACGCCGGAGTCAGCGTCCCGCTGGTCAGCTGGGCGCTCTGTCCGTCCACCGCGCCGGACAACGCAACCGTGCCGTCGCTGTTAAACTGCACAGTCGCCAGCGTCCCTTCGCCGCTTTCTGTCGTGCCCCTGAACACGTATTGGAAATTGCCCGCACGCGCCGCAAGATCTATGTCAATCACAAACTGTCCGTCAGTGAGAAACAGGGGATGTTTGGTAGACACAATTTTTTGGTTTCCCGGGCTGCTCGTATCGTCCTCCAGCACCTGGGTATACCGGTTGGCTAGGTCAATCATGCCCACCACACCCTGTACGCTATTTCTCATATTGATACACAGGCCTTTTTGGTTTAAAGTGTCGCCATAATTGCCAATCACCGCATTATACACATAGGCAAGGTCGCCGTT
>CALLNG010000555.1 GCA_938005345.1 uncultured Clostridia bacterium | reverse complement strand
CAGTCCACATATACCAACTTTAGCGCTATCTATTCTCTCTATATGGATCAGGAACATGAAATAACTCCTGTACTCAATCAATGCAGCGAAAGCGCCCCAGACCTTTCCTTTGTTGCAAGCGATGGCGTTACCCAAAAACTATGGGTTGTTTCCGATAAAGATATTATTGCACAAATCACCGGTGCCTTCCAAAATAAGCAGCTTTTTATTGCAGACGGGCATCACCGCTATGAAACGGCGCTGCAATTCCGCAATAAGCAGCACGCACTTGGTACATATTCTGAACATGAAAAATTTGATTATGTCATGATGTTTTTAGCCGATATTGAAGAGGAAGGGTTACTGGTTCTTCCAACACACCGAATGCTGCATAATTTGGATAACTTTCAGGAAGAAACTTTAATAGAACGTGCAAACCAAAATTTTATTATTGAAAAGATACCGCTGCCGCAAGACAGTGTGGCTCATTATATGGAATCTTCTATTGCCCAAAAAGAAAAAACGTTTGGCCTGTATACAGGAAAGGACTATTTTTACACCTTAACGTTGCGGGATATTCAAGCGCAGCGAGATGCATTACCTGAAAAATCCAATGCATATAATAATTTAGATGTAGCAATTTTGCACACCCTTATTTTGGAACAAATCTTAGGCATCGGGCAAAATGATATGCGTAGCGGTGAGTATCTCACCTATACCCGGGACAGTGCCGAGGCGGTATCCTCTGTACAAAGCGGCCAGTATCAATGCAGTTTTTTCCTCAACCCTACGAAAATATCAGATATTAAGGCCGTTTCACTGGAAAATGAAAAAATGCCCCAGAAATCTACTTATTTTTACCCGAAATTAACTACTGGCATTGTCATGTATGACTTTGAAGAATAATCCTGTGTCTGCACTTTCGTTTCTTTCCGGGAGGTGATACGTGTGAATATGGCAGATATTTATAATAGTTTTAGACAGCTTTTTTCTATTAAAATAACGGATGTTATTGATATTCTGATAGTTGCTTTTGTTGTTTACAAGGGATTCAAGCTCATCCGGGAAACCCGCGCAGCGCAGCTTATCAAAGGGATTGTCATTTTGCTTGTTGCAACGCAAGTTAGCGATTGGCTACATTTAAATGCAATTCATTATATCTTAATCAACACCGTCCAGCTTGGTATGCTGGCGCTTCTCGTTGTGTTTCAACCAGAATTGCGCCGGGCGTTGGAACATGTTGGCCGTAAAAGCAGCATTGGCGATATCTTTAAAAACACTGATGGAGAAGAATCGCCTCAGACTCAATATATTCATGAAATCGCAGAAGCCTGCCGTGAATTGTCCCGTACCAAAACTGGCGCTTTAATTGTAATGGAACGAAAAACAAAACTAGGCGAAATTATCAATACTGGGACTATTGTTGACGCGCGTGTCAGTAGTGAATTACTGCAAAATATATTCTTTCATAATTCCCCACTGCACGATGGCGCTGTTATTGTGAAGGATGGGCGTGTCTATGCAGCGGGCTGCTATCTCCCACTTACGGAAGATAATGGGCTAAGCCAAGAGCTAGGTACCCGTCACCGTGCAGCTATTGGAATGAGTGAAACTGCTGACTGCGCTGTTGTGGTAGTATCGGAGGAAACTGGTAAAATATCCATTGCCTTGGCTGGGAACCTGCGCCGTAGCTTAACACCGGAAACACTGTACAAGGCATTGTTACACATGATGGTTACAGAGGAAAAGGATACACGTCCCCGTCCAAGTACTCTGCTGGAGAAGGTGAGGTCAACATGGAAAAAAAGATAATGGGCAATAACTTATTACGTATTATCTCCCTCGCCGTGGCAGTGATTATTTGGATGTACGTCATTATCACTGAAGACCCTGAAACAACGGCGCGTGTTGGCCCGCTTACCATTCAATATCTGGCCTCTGTCTCTATGCAGCAAAAAGATATTGAAATTATCGGCGAATTAAGTGAAAAGGTTAACCTTACCGTAAAGGGCAACCGTAGCTATGTCACTGGGTCAAAGGCCAACTATTATTGATTTGTCTCAAATAACACAGGTTGGTTATTATACTGTTCCTGTTGACATCAAAAGTCCAAGCGGCGTCAGTATTTTGGAGCAAGACCCAACCACGGTCGACATTCATGTTGACACATGGAAAAGCGCGGAAAAAGAAGTAATTGTAATGCGAAATGGTACGCCTAAATCTGGCTTTGGTGTAACGCATCTATCTGATTATCCAGAAACGTTAACCGTAGAAGCACCTTCTCTCATTTTAGATAAAATTGCGTATCTGGCAATCTCTGTCGATTTGGATAACGCGGACCGAACCTTCTCTTCTACGCTTCCCATTGAGGCTTATGATGATATGGGTACGAAGCTGGCAATGGATCACATTCATTTGCCGCAGCAGAATGTGTCACTGGAAATAGGAATCGGTAAAGTAAAAACGATTCCAGTCTCGCCTACCATTACCGGCGTTGATTTCAATACGTATTCTTCCAGTTTTTCTGCGCAGCCCACAGTCGTTACCGTAACAGCTAGCGATGAAATACTTAATGTATTAACCTCCATTAACTCCCACCCTATTTCTTTACCTAACCAAGCGGGACAACATTCTGTTGATGCGTTGCTTAATTTACCAGCAAATGTCTTTTTAACGGAGGATCAACCCAATACCGTACACTTTGATATTACAATTACAGAAAAGGAATCTGCTTATGGCACTTAAAATAAGTCATATTCTCCTCTCTCCGACAGAGGATCCAACGCAACATGAACGTATTGCGAACCTGCTTCAATTAACCCCGGAGCAGGTCCGTTCTATTCATATCCTAAAACGATCTATCGATGCGCGTAGAAAACCAAAAATTCATGTCGTTTATACCCTATTAGTTCGTCTTAACGTATCGGAGCAGGAAGTCGCTGCAACCTTGAATTCGCCCCACGTTCAATATATAGAACCGGTTTCTCCATTGCCGCTCCTATCTGGAACCACGCCGCTTCCCAGCCGGCCAGTGGTCGTGGGTACCGGCCCGGCTGGTTTATTTTGCGCCTATTTACTGGCGAAACACGGATACCGCCCTATTGTATTAGAGCGCGGGAAACCTGTAGAACAACGAACGCAAAGTGTCCACACATTTTGGACAGAAGGCAGTTTAGATTCGCAGAGCAATGTGCAATTTGGCGAGGGCGGTGCCGGAACATTTTCTGACGGAAAACTGACAACCCGCATCCATGATCCGCTATGCGCAGATGTCTTGTCGCTTTTTCACCAGCATGGAGCTCCAGCAGAAATATTATATGAATCCAAGCCGCACATTGGAACGGATATCTTAAAAAATGTAGTACGCAATTTGCGCAATTCCATTCTCCGGCTTGGAGGAGAAGTATATTTTGAGCATCAATTAACTGACATTTCCATTGGAAGCCATGGCGTGCAAGGAATCTCAGTAAATGGACAGCCCTGGCCTTGTGCGCTGTTGGTTTTAGCCACTGGGCATAGCGCGCGGGATACGTTCCAAATGCTGTTGGAACGTGGTATTTCCATGCAGGCGAAAGCCTTTGCGATTGGCGCACGCATCGAACACCGCCAGGAACAAATTAATTCCGCCCAATATGGAGACGCGTCATTGGCCAAATTGCTGCAAAACGCGACTTATCAGCTGACCTATCATCAAAACGGCCGCTCCTGCTATTCCTTCTGTATGTGCCCCGGAGGCAGTGTCGTCGCCTCTGCTTCCGAACCGGGCATGGTCGTGACCAATGGCATGAGTGAACACGCGCGTGACCGGGACAATGCAAACAGCGCGCTGGTTGTTTCTGTCACCCCAGAGGATTTTGCTTCTTCGTCTCCCTTGGCGGGTGTTGCCTTTCAACGGCAGTGGGAACGGCTTGCCTTTCAAGTAGGTGGAAAAAATTATTTTGCTCCGGTGCAGCGGGTAGAAGATTTC
>CALLNG010000554.1 GCA_938005345.1 uncultured Clostridia bacterium | reverse complement strand
AGACGAATCAATTTGCAGCGGGACATCCACAACCGCTTGCAGTGCTTGTACCACTTCCACCAACACGGATACTTCATCAATATCAGGTAATCCAACATTGACATCTAAGATTTCCGCACCAGCCTCTACTTGGCTGACAGCCTGCTTTAAAATATAGTCCATATTATGTTCTCGCAGCGCCTGTTGAAACAGCTTTTTGCCCGTAGGGTTGATACGCTCTCCAATAACCCGGATTTCATTCAAATCTACCGTTTTGGACGGCGTACAAACCGCATAGTGCTTGGTATGGTTGCGGCGCTTTGGCGTAATGTTTTGCAGCGTCTCCGCCACCTTACGGATATGTTCCGGCGTTGTGCCGCAGCATCCCCCTACGATGGAAACGCCCGCTTCTACAAATTTGCTGGCATAGGATGCAAACTCTCCGGGCCCTACCCCATAGATTGTCTGTCCTTCTACTACTTCTGGCAATCCGGCATTGGGCTGCACCAATACTGGTAAATCCGTCCATTTTACCAATTTTTTTGCGATAGGCAAAATTTCTCCCGGTCCCATGGAACAGTTGATACCCACTGCGTCTGCAATTCCTTCCAGCGCCATGGCCAGCGCCTCCACACTGCAGCCCATAAAGGTACGTTCATTGGGCTCAAAACTCATACTGCACAGCACTGGCAAACTGGTATGCTCCTTTGCGGCCAGCGCCGCTGCCCGCAGTTCGCCCAAGTCGTTCATTGTCTCAATTAAAATCAAATCCGCCCCAGCGGCTTCCCCTGCTTGCGCCTGTTCCCGGAACAGCTCGTATGCTTCCTCAAAGGATAGCGTTCCCATCGGCTGGAGCAATTCGCCAAGCGGTCCCATATCCAGCGCCACCCACGCCGATTCTCCCGCAGCGCGGCGCGCAATTTCTACACCGCTGCGGATAATATCCTGCACAGAATATCCCGTCGTCGCCAGCTTTAACCTGTTTGCCCCAAAAGTGTTAGCCGAGATGACCTGTGACCCGGCTGCAATATAGGCACGATGGATATCCTCAATCACATCCGGATGCTCTATATTGATTCCCTCATACATGGTATTGGTTCCGGTAATCTCCGTTCCCTGAATATTCTTTATGGT
>CALLNG010000553.1 GCA_938005345.1 uncultured Clostridia bacterium | reverse complement strand
GCCGGAGGGCAGCGTGGAGGAAGAGGATTTTGACAGCGTAGATTCTTCCCGCCTACAAAATGACCGTACCTATCAAGTTGCGGCCTATGATGTGGACGATGGCGGCGCGGCAGCGGCGATTGTCATTTGGGAAAACACGGGCGGCGAAACCACCAATGATTCCGCATTCGGCGTGGTAGATAAAGTGGTATCTGCGGTGAAAGAAGACGGCACGGCAACGCAAAAGCTCTACGCAATTGCCAACGGCAAATATGTTGAGCTGCTCACAGATGAAATGGGCACGTTGCAAGTACAAAGCGGCGATGGTACGCGGCAGGTGCAGCGCGGAGACGGTATCATTTACGAAACCAACCGCCAGGGCGAAATCAGCAAAGTGACGCTGGAATTTGATGTGACCCGTCCATATAGCCCGCAGCAGAAAAACAGTGTGTTTAACTACCTGTGGACCATGTATGGAACGGTGTACTCCAAAGAAGGGAACAATTTCATCATGACCAGCAATGTTGCCGAACAAATCGACGATTCGCTGTTTGAAAACCGGGATGCCTGGATTTCTTTCACAGCGGCTGGCAATGTTTATATCTATGACGCAAAAGAAGATGAAGTGAACCGCGCAACGGCGGACGAAATTTATACTTATATGATGAGCGGAGAAAACGCTTCCCGTATCTATGTGCGCTTCCGGTATGAAAGCGTACGGGATATCCTAATTTACAAAGATTGACGGTGAGGACGGAAACGTCTCATGAATTTGCACCCCCATCTTGTTTCATAAATACCTGAAAGGGGCCCGGCGATTTTACCGGGCCCTTTTTCTTTTTTCACGAAAGGGAAAATGCATATTCGCGCCGCT
Organism: uncultured Clostridia bacterium; assembly: GCA_938005345.1. Taxonomy (GTDB): domain Bacteria; phylum Bacillota; class Clostridia; order RUG12999; family RUG12999; genus JAAWTG01. The sequence goes on along the minus strand of CALLNG010000553.1, from coordinate 1,396 downwards.
GCAAGCTGTATATATTCGAATCATGTCCCCGAGGCCTGCGGCTCCCCATCCTTTACGGATTCTCTTGGTACATGGAGCGCACTCCGCTTGGAGGGAGAGCCTATTCCGGCGGCAGCGGCAAAAACGGGAGTTCCTCCAAAAAGCAGGCCTGGTATCCATGTGCCGTGAGCCAGGAAAGCGCACAGCGGACCTTTTCCGCATAATCTGGCTGATAGGCGGCATAATCCGGATAAAAATACTGCTCGTGAATCATGATTTCCATAAATGTCTGCTGCTGCTTTTGTTCTAGCAGGGAGGGGATTTCCTCCAGGGGAAACAGGTTGAGAATTAGGTCGTTGCGGATGAAATCCAGCTGTGTGTCCGCATCGTGGAAAAAACTGTGGGTTTTGAGATAGCGGCAGGCAGACAGCGGCAGATGATAAGAACGTTCCACAGCGTCACCTGTGCCAAACAACCCTACTAGCCCCTTGACGCCGCATTCCCGCAAGGCCAAAACCCCTTCACGCGTGGCGGCGACATAGTGCACTGTGGTATAGGGGCTGAGACTCGCGCGCCCTGCAAACCGGACAATTTCCTGCTGCACCTGCTGGCAGTCCCGCCGCAGCGTCTGCGCGTCCGCCACCGCATAAGGGGAGGGTGGATCCTCCGCGCGGCTGTGAAACGACAGACGCAGCCAGTCCGCCGCATCCTCCCACTGTGCGCGGTAACAATCCGGCATTTGCGCAAGGCAAAACCCGTCTGTTTGGTAGAACAAGTTGAGATGAATTTTTGCGCCGAGTTCGTCATGCAGTGATTGTAACATTGCCAAAAATGGGTGGTCAAATAGGGACGCACAGCGCATGTGGGTAAGATCCTGCAAAAAACGGATGTTGTCGTCGATAGAAAAACGGTAATAGTTCATGCCAATTCCCTCCAGCCTGTCCAAGATACTTTTATTATATAGGACAGTCCGGGGAAATACAAGATATAGCCCAAGAAAAATACCAGTTCACAAAAACTTTACAAAAACCCCCTTTTCAAAACGGTCTTGGCGTGGTACAATAGAATTGACCTATAGGGCAATGAAGAAAAGGAGACGACGGACATGAGAAGCAAACGCCGCGGAAGAAAATGGGCCGCCCTGGTGATGGGCTGGACTATTTTTTTCACAGGGTTTATGATGATAGCCGATATGGTGGATACGGACGAACTGCCAACGCAGCAGGCAAATTGCCAGGTGCAGTTTTTGGGGCAAACGCTCACGCTGGACAGCCCAGTGATTTATGTTGTCGGAAAGCTGTATCTGCCGCTGCGTTCCTTTTTGCAGCAGATGGGCGCGGCGCTGGAGGATGGGGAGCATAGCTACTTCATCCGCTGGCAGGATAGAACAATGGAACTGGACTGGGAGGACTATTCT
>CALLNG010000552.1 GCA_938005345.1 uncultured Clostridia bacterium | reverse complement strand
AATTTTTCTAATTTGCGGTTTGCCATGTTTCCCATGGCTTTTGTATCCATATGAAAAAACGGCCGGACTTAAGCCGACCGTGAATATACTTCTATTCCACCCTGTTCACGATAGCTCTCCATCACATGCGGATGACAGTTATGCAGTTATTCACTGCAAAACCAGGAAACAAAACAAAACGGACATTTCATTCCTTCGGCAGTTTCCCCTTTCTTATACCTTCGCTGGGAAGCCCCTTTCCCTCCGGTAAAATACTCATGAAACCTGCGGCCTCTATCTCATTATATGCAATTCAATTCAATTTGTACCTTTATCTTACCACGAATCCTCTCATATGTCAAATATTTTTTCAAAAAAAAGAAGGATTTTGATAGTTGTGTGTCGAAACAATAATTAAGATGCAATTATTATAGAAAGGATTTTACATATGAAAAAAATGAGTTTCATTGGGTTAGCCGCAACATTGATGCTGAGCTGCCTCTGTGTATTTGCCGCTCCTACTGGCATCGATTCGACTGTAAAAGTGGGATTATACTATGGAAGCAATGCATTGGACCAAGCGTCTTTTTCCGCTGCAGCCGCCATTAATGCAGGCGGCGCTGTCGTCCCAGCTTCTACAGTTGCCTACGCAAAAGCAACCGGTGGAGACAACGGTGCTCTTATTTCCAGCGATGGCACGCAGCTGCTCACTTGGCAGGGTGGCATGATAGCCCGCGCCGATAACGGCGTGATGACTGTGGAAGGAAGCGAGTACCGCGGCTCTATGATTTTTCAAGCTTCGGAAGGAAAAATTACGGTTATCAATCAACTGTCGGTAGACGAGTATTTATATGGTGTTTTACCAAGCGAAACCTATGCTAGCTGGCCAGCAGAAGCACTCAAGGCGCAGGCAGTTGTGTCCCGCTCTTACGTACTTTCCAATCAGAAAGGCCGGCATAGCTCTCAGGGATTCGATGTTTGCAATACAACACATTGCCAAGTTTACAGTGGCAAATCCAAAGAAGCTAATACTACCAATGCTGCGGTGGATGCCACAACAGGCCAAGTATGCACTTACGGCGGTGAAATAATCAATGCAGTATTTTCCTCCTCAAACGGCGGATATATTGAAGATTCTGTCAACGTTTGGGGTGGAGCCGTTCCTTATTTTGTCTCTAAACAAGACGAATATGAGAAAACAGAGGAAATTAATGGTATGGTTTGGGAAGTGACTGTTAGCAATGATACCATTCAAAACAACCTTAATGGTATCGGCGTATCTATTGGTACAGTGAAGGGCCTGGAAATTATAGAAAAAGCCGCTTCCGGTCGTGTAACAAAATTACGGATTATTGGCGATGCGGGTGAATATGTGGCAGAGCGGGAAAGCTGCCGGACGCTCCTGGGGCTTAAAAGTCAGCTTTATACCATTTCTTCCGCAAACGGAGGCGGCACGGTCTATGCGCTTTCCCAAGATGGCACCAGCGCAGTTTCTGATTTTTATGCCCGTTCCTCTGATGGAGACAATCATCTGGGCGCATCCCTTTGGGCAATTGGTGGAGATACTGCCAAGGTTTCACTCACAGCTTCCGTCTCTCAGGCCATAATGTCAGATAATGGTTTTGTCATCCAAGGCCGTGGAAATGGACATGGCATTGGCATGAGCCAATGGGGTTCGGAATATATGGCAGAAGCAGGCTTTTCCTATGTTGATATTCTACAATACTATTATCCTGGCACTGCTGTAGAAAGCATTCAGTAACGGGTATTCTTTAATGATATATACCATAGATTCACTTTATAAGTTGGAAGGAGATGCTTAACATGATTCAAGGAATCGAACACATTGCAGTCTGCGCCAAAGACACCGCCCGCTTAAAGGATTGGTATATCCAAATGTTTGGCTTCAAACAAGTGTATGACAACGGAAAAGGAACCTATTTCGTAGCGGCACCAGACGGCTCTATGATTGAAATCATCGCTGCGGGGCAGAGCACCGAAAAATGTGGGGAATCCGATTTGGGTATCCGCCATTTTGCCCTTTCTGTCGATGAAGGAGATTTCGATGCCATGGTGCAAAAGCTGACGGAAGCCGGCGTAGAAGTGGTAACGGAAGCAAAGACCTCCTCAAAAGGAATTAAAACGTTTTTCTTCCGTGACATTGAAGGAAATATTTTTCATTTAATTTATCGTCCGGATCCATTGGTATAATACTACCAGTAATTATATCTCTGTCAAAAAAGGCTGGCAGGTTGAAATATCAACTTGCCAGCCTTTTTTTACTTTATAGTCCCCATGGTCCATTGTTGGCTTTTTGTTTGCAGGTCTACCATATGATGATATATCCCGTTTTTTTCCATTAACTCCTGCGGCACACCCTGCTCCGCCACAACGCCATCAGCCAAAACCACTATTTTATCTGCTCCCGCTACCGTTCTCATTCGGTGTGCAATAACCAAAACCGTTTTGTTTTGAATCAACCGCGACAGTGCGGATTGAATTAGAGTTTCATTTTCTACATCCAAAGAAGCAGTTGCCTCATCCAGCAAAATAATAGGTGCATCTTTTAAAAATGCGCGTGCGATAGAAATACGCTGGCGTTCTCCTCCAGAAAGTGCGCATCCATTTTCTCCTATCATAGTGTCCCAGCCATGTTCCAACTTTTTCACAAACTCATCACAGTTTGCAAGTTTTGCTGCGGCAATCACCTCTTCCTCCGTCGCGTTCGGCTTGCCGAAGCGGATGTTGTTCTCGATGGTGTCGTTGAAGAGGTAGACGCCCTGGAACACCGCGGAGAAGTTCCGCAGCA
>CALLNG010000551.1 GCA_938005345.1 uncultured Clostridia bacterium | reverse complement strand
AGTCCGCAACGCCCACCACCGCTGCAGATTCCACAGACGGCGGAATGATGTTGTGGTAATTGATGAACTCTCCCTGCAGCAAGCGGGTAGTCAGCAAACAGCTGCCAAACTGGAACCGTGCCGCCGATTCCGCCAGTTCCACGGAAACGTCGTCCTCATCTTTCATAATGCGGCACAGCTCTGCCATGGACCGCCCCGGAATGATGCAGTCCAGCTCCGCGCCGCACTGTACCTGTTCGTTGCGCAGCGCCAGCCGGTAGCCGTCCAGCGCCACCGCGGTAATACCGTCCGGTTTGAGTTCAAATTTGATGCCCGTCAAAAGCGGTTTGACGTCCGTCACCGCTACAGCAAACCCAGTCTGCCGCACCATATCCGCCAGCATGGGGGCGGGCAGGGTGGTTTTGGTCGCGCCTTCCACAGCTTCCGACCGCGGAAAATCTTCCGCACTTAGGCCAATCAGTTTAAAATCTGTTTCCCCACAGGTAATATGGATATTGAGTTCATTTTCCTCAAATAAAATAGCTTCATCCGGCAGCGAACGCACGATGTCGCACAGCGTGCGTGCATTGATACACACGCTGCCCGGTTCCTGCACCTGTGCCGGTACGGTATATTCAATGGAAATTTCGAGGTTGTTGCCCACCACGGTTAAACCTTCGTCTGCAATGAGCAGCAAATTGGCTAGCATCATGTTAGGCGAGTTGGTGGTGGAAGCGCGGCTTGCCGCTGTCAACGCTTCCTGTAATAGCGATTTGTCGCAAATTAATTTCATGGTCGTTTCCTCCTTTTGGCTCCGGGACCTTACCCGTCAGCCAGTTGCATTTGAGCGTACCGTTTTTTGGTACGCGGCGCACGCGCGCCGTTTGTATCAGTAAAATATAATGAACGTCGTAGTCGTAGGGATGTCAATACTGTGGAAAAGCGGCGTAAATGTACTATATATAGGCTATAGCCCATCCACATGGCGCTGTGGAAAAGCGGGAGACAACGGCCGGAAAACTAGATTCCTTTATGACTTCCACAGCCTATCCACAGGAAGTTATCCACATTTCAACAAAAATACGTGGATAATGTGGATAACATATTTATATAGGAAAGAATATGGTTTTTCACGAAAAGGATACGCATGCAGTTTTTGGTGATGTACATGCTATCCGCGACGCTGCCAGCCGCGCCCGGTTCATGTTTCCCTTGTGAAAAAAGGTCACGAGTTGATGTCGTGCATAATTTGTTCCAAATCGCGTTTGATGATCGGATTGGTTTTCATGCCGGTTTCAATCTTTTTCACCGCGTGCAAAATGGTAGAATGGTCGCGGTCGCCAAATTCATGGCCCAAGCTGGTGACAGAGTTGTCCAGCAGCGTGCGGCAGATATAAATGGCAATTTGCCGCGCATAGGCGATTTCCTTGTTACGTTTAGATGAAATGATGTCGCTGGTGGAAATATCAAAATAGTCCGCCACCTTGTTTTGGATTTGGCTCACAGAATAGGTGCGCGTTTTTTCGCCGGAATATTCCTGCAAAATGTGTGCGGCCAAGTCAATGGTGATGGCGGCGCCTTCCAGGCGGCTGAACGCCTGAATACGCGTGAGCGCGCCCTCCAGCTCCCGGATATTGGTGTCAATTTTGCTCGCCACAAAATCCAGCACCCCATCCGGCACGTCCAAATTTTCGTTTTGGCATTTCTTTTTCAAAATCGCCACGCGCGTTTCGTAGTCCGGCGGCTGAATGTCGCACAGCAAGCCCCATTCAAACCGGCTGCGCAGCCTGTCCTCCAGCGTATGGATTTCCCGCGGCGGACGGTCGCAGGAAATGACAATCTGCTTGTTGGCCTGGTGGAGGTAATTAAATGTGTGGAAAAATTCTTCCTCCGTTTTTTCCTTGCCGCTGATGAACTGGATGTCGTCAATCATCAGCACGTCCACCATGCGGTATTTGTTGCGGAATTGTTCGTTGGTGTTGTCTTTGATGGAGTTAATCAGCTCGTTGGTAAAGCTCTCCGCAGATATGTACAAGATTTTGGCGGAGGGGTTGGTGGTGCGGATGTAGTTGCCAATCGCCTGCATGAGGTGTGTTTTACCCAGTCCGCTGCCCCCGTAGAGAAACAGCGGGTTATACGCCATGGCGGGCGCTTCCGCCACCGCCAGCGACGCCGCGTGCGCAAAGCGGTTGGACGAGCCGACCACAAATGAATCAAAGGTATATTTGGGATTGAGGCCAAAGGTAATCAGCGGCGAGGGTTCCGGCGGGCGCACCTCGTCATAGGAAATGGCCCGGCTGACATAATCCTGTTCGCTGCGTTTGGGAATAAAATCCACCGTCAGCCCCGGAATGTCGGTAAATTGGCTTATCGCTTCACTGATGCGCCCGGCATAATTCTTTTTCAAAAAATCAACGGCGAAATCCTCCGCCGCAAAACAGATGGTGGATCCTTTGAGCAAGACGGGCTTGATGGGCTCAATCCACGTCTTGTAGGAAACATCGGAAATTTCATCCCGAATCAGCGGCAGCGCCAGGTTCCACAATTTCACAATATCTTCTTCAAATTGCATATCGTTGTTTTCAGCCCTTTCCACTTATGGTATCCGTTTGCCAGCCTTCTTCACACTTGGTCCGGGCGTAAAAAAGTGGCTGCGCGGTATTTGTCGAAACAATTTTCAAACATGCATTCATTACAAGCCGAACAAATGTTGGTTTTTCCACAAATGTGGATAACTCGTGGGAATATTGTGGATAACTGCCTAGTTTTCCACAATATTTTCCACAAAATAGCAAAAAAATGTGGAAAACCCGTGTTTTCAGAAAAAACACCATATAGTAGAATTATATCATAAAACCGACAAGATTTCAACCTATTTTTTGTGGAAAAGCGGGATGTGGAAAAGAAAATTTGGGCACATGTGGAAAAGGGGCTTGACAAACGGAAAAAAATTCATTATAATAGTAAAGAATAAGTATCTGTTTCACAAAAAAAGCAGGACAGACAAAACACAAGGAGCGTTTTTTCACGGGGGAAAAGGGCTCTACTAGGAGGTGTGCAGGATGCTTAGAACCTATCAGCCGAAAAAAAGACAGCGGAGTAAAGAACACGGATTCCGGAAAAGAATGAAAACATCCAACGGCAGAAAAGTGTTGGCACGCAGAAGACAAAAAGGCAGAAAAGTGCTTTCTGCATAAGCGGTCAGCGGGCTAATAGCGAAGGCGGGATCTCCCGCCTTTTCGAGATTTTAGGGACCGGTAAAGCGGAAAAGGGGACGCAGCGATTGACATGGAACAGGTCGTAGCATTGAACCAAAACCGGGATTTCAAGCGGCTTTATAGCCACGGGAAATCCATTGTGGGCCGCCTGGTGGTGGTGTACTACCGGCAGGGCCCAACGCGGCAAAACCGCCTTGGCATCACCGTAAGCAAAAAGATTGGAAAAGCAGTGGTGCGCAGCCGTATCCGGCGTTTGGTGCGCGAAGCGTACCGCCTAGAACAGCATAGGCTGCCTGTAGGGCTGGATATGGTAATTGTAGCGCGGGGCCGCGCAGCAAAGGCAAAATGCCAGGACGTGCGCAGGGAACTGGTATCCCTGTGGGAAAAGGAAGGAATAGGGCTTTTATGAAACAGGGTTTGCTATGGCTGGTGCGCTGGTACCGCCGCCGCCTATCGCCGGGCATGCCG
>CALLNG010000550.1 GCA_938005345.1 uncultured Clostridia bacterium | reverse complement strand
CATGGTAACCCAGTTCATCCACAAAAAGAGGTGGCACAGTCCTATCACGACCAATTTGAAAAAGCCGTTTTGCTGGCAGAACAACTGGGCGTAGATACGGTAGTTGGTTTTTCCGGCTGCCCCGGTGACTGTCCGAATTCTCAGAACCCCAACTGGGTGGTTGCTCCCTGGCCGGATGATGCGCAGAAAATTTTGGAGTATCAATGGAACGATGTGCTGATTCCTTACTGGACCAAAATGGCTGCTTTCGTCAAGGAGCACGGCGTATCCAAAATTGCATTTGAACTGCACCCCAACTTCTGTGTGTACAACCCAGAAACGCTGCTGAAATTGCGTGCCGCTGTTGGCGATGTGATTGGCGCAAACTTTGACCCCAGCCACCTGGTTTGGCAGGGTATTGATATCCCCGCTGCGCTGCGCGCGCTAAAAGGTGCTATCTACCATTTTCATGCGAAAGATACCAAAATTGACCCAATCAACACGGCGGTCAATGGCGTGCTGGATACCAAACATTTCAGCCGCGAACTGGAACGTTCTTGGCTGTTCCGCACAGTCGGCTATGGGCATGACGCGGGATTCTGGAAAGACGTTGTCAGTACCCTGCGCATGATTGGCTATGACGGCGCGCTGAGCATTGAACACGAAGATGGACTGATGACAGGCAAAGAGGGCTTGGAAAAAGCCATTGCCTTTTTGAAAGATGTATTGATTTTTGAAGGCGTCGGTGAAATGTACTGGGCGTAAATGGAAAGGCAGGGAAAGAATATGAACCGTCATGGAATGGGAATCATTGGATTTGGCGGCATGGGCAGCCATCACGCCCGGTCCATTATTCCAAAAGATAGAATGGATATTTTAGGGGTATATGACATTGCCCCGAACCGGATGGAAGCGGCACGCGCGGAAGGTTATACCACTTATGAAAGCATGGACGCGCTATTAAGCAACGATGACATCGAACTTGTTCTGGTGGCAACGCCGAACAATTTTCACCGCGACCTATGCATTGAGGCACTGCGGCGCGGGAAAAATGTGATTTGCGAAAAGCCCGTCACTATCCATAGTGAGGAACTCTCTGATATTATAGACGCTGCAAAACAGGCTGGAAAAATTTTTACTGTGCATCAAAACCGCCGCATGGATATTGATTATCTCATGGTAAAAAAAGCAGCGATGCAGGATCAACTTCTGGGCCGCCTGTTTAGCATTGAATCCCGTGTCCAGGGTGCGCGCGGCATTCCGGAAGGCTGGCGGCAATATCCCGTCGCTGGCGGCGGCATGATGCTGGACTGGGGCGTTCATTTGATTGACCAAATTATGATGATGCTCCCCCAGAAAGTCACATCCGTTTACTGCAAAATGTATTCCATCCATTACAAGGATGTGGATGACTGCTTTAAGCTGTTTTTGGAGTTTGAAGACGGTATCACCGCGCTGGTGGAAGTTAGCACCTGTACCTTTATTGAACTACCACGCTGGCATGTCAGTGGAGATAAAGGGACACTGCTCATTCCGGACTGGAACTGCAACGGCACTGTGGTGCGTGCCAAAGAGACAGAAATGCAATGGGAGGAAGATATTGTCTACACCAAGGCAGGTCCTACCAAAACCATGGCACCGCGTCCCAAACACACCATAGAGGAAATCAAACTGGAGGAACCCACAACCGATTATTCTCAGACTTACCGCGCACTGGCTGACGCCATGGAAGGCAACGGCAAGCCGCTGGTAGACCCGGCGGAAGCCATGCGCGTGATGCGCGTGATGGAGGCCTCTTTTGCTTCCTCCAAGGAAAACAAGGTGATTCCTGTTTCCATCTAACAGCAAACATTTTTTTAATAGCATAAAGCCACCGGAAAACCGGTGGCTTTATGCTATTCTTCTTTTTCTCCAATATACACCGTAATGTGATGGGTCTTTCCATCATCTTGTAGGCGGATTGGCTGCGCTTTTCCTGCTTTGTTGACTGCGGTAATGTCATAGGTTGCGGTTCCATACAAAAATGTAATGCGGAATGTCTCCCATTCGTTTGGTATTACCGGCTGAATACGAAGCAAGTCGCCCTCCTTGTGGAAGCCTAACACCATTTCCACCAGCAGGGAATACATCCATCCCGCCGCTCCGGTATACCAGCTCCAACCACCGCGTCCCTGCTGCCCTTCTGCCGAATAAATATCGGCTGCTACCGCATAAGGTTCTGTCCGGTACCGCTCTATTTCCTCCCGCGTGCGTCCATGGTTGATGGGGCTAAGCAACTGCACCATCTCCTCGGTTTTTCCCCGGTCGCCCAGCAACGCCCAGGCCCATGCATACCAGATGGCGCCATGCGTATACTGCCCGCCGTTTTCCCGCACGCCTGGCAGGTAACTTTTGATATATCCGGGGTCCATCGGCGCTTTGTCGAATGCGGGTGTGAGTAGGCGGATCAGCTGATGCTCCCGGTCTACCAAATGCTTTTCTGCTTGTTCCATGGCTTCCCGCGCCTTGTCTGGCCCAGCCGTGCCAGAAATCACTGCCCAGCTTTGCGCAATGATATCAATCTTGCACTCCTCATTTTGGTGACTTCCCAGCGGCTGCCCGTCATCAAAATAGGCGCGTAAAAACCACCGTCCATCCCAGGCATTCTGGCGCAGTGCCTGCTGCAAATGGTCCAGCTCCGTCTGGTACCGTTTCTCTGCCTCTGTATCCCACCTGGCCTGACACAGCGGTAAAAATTCCTGCAAGGTTTTCACTAGGAAAAATCCCAGCCAAACACTCTCTCCTTTTCCACCACTGCCCACCCGGTTCATACCATCATTCCAATCACCGCTGCCCATCAGCGGCAGTCCATGGCTGCCATAACGCAAAGCGCGGTCCAGTGCCAGTTTGCAGTGGGTATAAAGATCCGCCTTTTTTTCGCTGACCGTAGCCAGCCCATACCGCTCCGCTTCCTTGTCCAACGGGATATCGGATAAAAATGGCACCTGCTGCTGCAGCAAGGAAGTATCGCCTGTTTTCTTGACATATTGCGCTGTCGCATAGGCCAGCCAAACCAAATCGTCACTGAATTTGGTCCGAATGCCCCGGCTGGTGGCGGTATCTCCTTCCAAACTATCATGCCACCAGTGTTGCACATCTCCTTCTTCAAACTGTTTCGATGCATGTTTTAGAATTTGTTTTTTACACAACTCTTCATTTCCGTATAACATAGCAAGGCTATCTTGCAACTGGTCCCGGAATCCAAATGCACCACTAGTCTGATAAAACCCGCTGCGCGCTAGCATACGTGCTGCATATGTCTGGTATAGCAGCCGTCCATTCACTAATAGGTTGATTCCGTCATCCGGCGTTTCAACACGCACTTTCCCCAGCACCTCTTGCCAAAACCTCTGTACGTGCTGCCACTCTTGTTTCCATGCCTTCTCCTGCAAAAACAAACACCCCCGCGCGCTGTCTCCACATCCCATGACATATGGCAGCGTCACCGTTTCGCCCGGTTGCAGTTCCACATGCTTTGTCAGCGTTAAGCAAAGGCAGCGCGCCTGCCGCCCTTCCATGGCCGCTGCTCCTGGCGCACTGATAAACATCTGTTCTTCCGGCATTGCGGACGGATACGTATTGCGTACCAAAATGAGGTCTTGTTGCAGTTTCGCTTGCAAATAGCGTCCTGTCTCCTCTTCGCTCACGCCCAAAACTGGGATGACATGGTAGCATACATCCAGGCTGCGCTGTTGCTTCCCGGTGTTCCCCAGCTTCAGCAAGCTGATTTTAACTGGTTGGTCTACGGCGGCAAATACGGTCAGCTCTCCCGTTATCTCATAGGCGTCATGCTGGTACACGGTATAGCCAAATCCGTGACGTATTTGGTATGGCCCCGCACTGCGCAGCGGCTGGTGTGTCACACTCCAGCTATTGCCCTGTGTACAGTCCCGAATAGACAACCATTCCCCGGATGGGTCTGTGACAAAATCATTGCTCCATGGCGTGAGTTTATATTCCCTGCTATTATACGCATACGTAAATCCGCTGCCGCTATCACTGGCAAGAAACCCCAGCTTTTTCCCCGCAATGACATTCACCCACGGAAGCGGCGTGTTTTGCCCTTCCTCTAGATGGATCACATATTCTCCTGACGATTCGTCAAACCCGCCGTATCCATTCCAAAATTTGAGTGGCGGCCGCTCTTCTTCCATCACACCGCCCGGCAGTTGCGGCGATGGTGTTTTAGGCGTTTCCTCTGGTAGTTCCAGCTGTACTGCTAGAGATTTTCCGCCATCGAGCACAATACGTGCCACGGTATGGAGCAGCCGTTCCTCCCCGCCCTGCAGCGTCTCCTTTCGGCAGAAATATATCCCGCCGGGCCGTTGCATTTGTTCCTGGCTATGTGTCTGCCGCGCCCAGCTGCGTACGTGTTCCTCTTTCGCATCTGCCCCTTTCCTCAAGGCTTCAAATAAAAACACTAGATCACAGGAAAACCCGCGCAAATGCCAAAAGGCATGAATTTTCAGCAGTACCTGCGGCAGTTGTGCTTCCTCCGCTACCCGGCATAGCACGATGGGCATATCCCCTGAGATGCCCAAACGCCACAAGGCAGATTGTCCCAACTTATTTTCCTCTTGTTGGTCTTGATTTTCCGTTTGCGGCACAGGGTATAACACCCGTTGCAGCAGTTGCATTGCCTGTATTTCTTCTTTCTCTTGTAAATGCAAATGGGCGCGCACCACGTTGCTTCTTGCTAGGCTCCGTTCAAATACGGTTTGCAGGAAAACACTATATTGGGTTTTACGGGCAATCCGCTGCACCTCTTCCACGCTGCGCACGCTCCCCGTCACATAATACAGTGTTACTGTTTTCTTTGCAGGAAGTACCACTTCACACCGCAGTGCCAGACAGGGATCAACCGCTGCTCCCTGCGTACCACTGAGTGATTGCTCCATGGCGGCTGGATTGTGTAAACTGCGGCAGCGTCCAATAAACCGCTCCCGTGACGTTTCAAACGTAACATGGCGCACTGTTCCCGGCGCGCAGAGCTTGTGAAACAAAAACAGAGGCTGTTCCTCCGGCTCCCTCGGCCGTCTCTCCGCCAGCAGCATGTACTGCTCCTGCTCATACTGCGTGTGAACAAATAGCTTCCCGAACGCCATATGTGCCACATCCGCTTGTTGCCGCATCATACAAGGTTCAACATAACTGGTAATCTCCAGCATTCTTTGCTGGTCTGTCTCATTTTGTAGTGTCAGTTTCCGCACCTCCAGCGGATCCTCTGGCGATACTGTGATTTCATAGGTACTGATGATACCGTTTGCCCGCGCCTGAAACAGCGCCATATGCGACTGAAAAACCGTTTGCAGCATTTGCGCATTTCCCACGGGAAAAGGCGTTGGGCTCCACACCCGCTGCTCCTTCTCCTGAACGTAAAAAAACGTACCATAAGGCGGACTGCCGCCAAGCGCGCGAAACCGTGTCAACATGACGTCGCCCGCCCTTGTATATCCACCGCCGCTACTGTCTACTAGTGTGCTGAACATGCTGTTGGACAAAAGCTGCACATCCGGCACATCCTGCCTGGCAGTGGTAATCGTGCGCACACTGGCCGCTTCCTGAAATTCCATTTGCACGCTGGGTTTTGCCAGTTCCGGCATATGATTTGGTTGTTTTACCATTTCTACCATCCTCTCCTGCTGTAAATAATCCACGGAGGCAATTCGCACATCGCGTAAAAACCGTTCCTGCATCAGGTGGGATTGCAACACGTCATGAACCGCCAGCAACCCCATTCCAATATGGTGAACCATGTAGCTTTTTACAACGGTATGCTTCCGGCCCCGCAGCTGCCGGTGTGGCGTCCAATCTACCGATTCATAAAAGCCATACCGTCCGCATGCGCCCAATTTTTCCAGCCATTTCAAATTTTGCAGCGCACCTTGTGCGTCCTCCATGAGGGCCAGCTGTACTGCATACGGTGCAATCACTGGTTCGGTTCCTTGTCCGCTTTTCAATGCCAGTTTGGGGTCTCCAAACGCATAATATTGGTAATGCCACTGCTGATCAAATTTGGCATAGGCAGATTCTGACATTCCCCATGGTATGCCGCGCTCCCGCGCATACTGTTTCTGGCATTCCAACACATAGTCATAGGTGTGGCTGAAAATGCTATTGGGTATATTGCGCATAAGCAGCCGCGGCATATAGTATTCAAACATGGTGCCGGACCAGGAGGCCAGGCCCTTTTTTCCACCGCTGCACAGCGGAACGCGGGCAAGCTGCTGCCAATGCTCCACCGGCACATCTCCCTTTGCTACTGCTACAAAACTTGTCTGACGTGCCTCAGACGCCAACTGGTCATAATAGGAAGGCGTACACTTTTCTTCCTCCGCCTGATATCCAATGGCAAACAGTTTTCTCTTGCTGTCATAGAGCGGCTGAAAATTCATATCGTCTGCCAGTTTATCCGCCCAATCTGCCAATGCTAAACAATCCCGATTTACTTGCTGAACATTGTCTTTTTCCGTGCTGCGCTGAATATCCAGCAGCTGATTTTTGCAGGCTTTCCACCAGGGGGAACCTTCTTTACCATCGATCTGCCGTGCTAGCCGCTCTAAAAACCTCGGCCATGCCGCCACTTCCAACGCTTCCATCTCCACCGCTGCGCCGTCTTGCTCCAATAGCTCCACTACCGCCAGCAACCCTTGTCTCAGTTTTTGTTCCTCCAACAGTGGTCTTTGGGCCGCTTCCCGCAGCCCTTGTGCCAGCGCCAGCAAATCTCCTGCCAAATTTCCGCTGTCCACAGTAGAAATCATGCGGGGCGCTAAAGTATTCAACGTCTTGGTATCGTACCAGTTGTAAAGGTGCCCCTTCCATTTTTCCAGCCGGTCCACCGTTCCGGCAATACGCTGCAAAAAAAGCACCATCCGTTCCTTGGTAATAAAACCAAAATCCCAGGCCGCCAAGGC